>JAFQMO010000065.1 GCA_017414385.1 Clostridia bacterium | reverse complement strand
TTCCGCCACTGCTCGGGATATTTTTACGGTAATACTGCCAAGCACCGGTACCGACAGAAAGCTTTCCATTGGTCAAAAGGGTAGGAACGGTACTGGGTACTCCGACGGAATTTTCGCTTTCGCCGACATTAAATGCCCATGTCTGTCCGTCTGTGATCAGTATCACGTGCTTGCGGGAAGCATCCGTCTGTGTGTCCTCATCAAGCATTTTCTTTGCCAGAATCAAACCGCTGTCAATATTGGTTCCGTCCTGGTACTTGGACAGACTATCAAGCAAGGTCTGATAATTGTCTTCTGTCAACTCGGTAAGTTCAAGCGCGATATGACCGTCATAATTAAAGATAACCACACCAACCTTGATCGATGCACCGGAAATCTTCTGTACCTCGATCAGCTGCTCAAACAAGCCGTTTGCAAAGTCGGAAGCAAGCTTATCGGAGGAAGATTTGTCAATAACAAATACGACATCCGTGGAAAGCGTCTCCACCTCACCGGGAACAGAAAGCGTCACATCGGTAAATCTGTTGCCGTACAGAGGTGTTGCCGTCTTGGATTTGTCATGGCTTTCGGGGCCATTGTATGTATCGTCAACAACGATATATTCAACAGACGGGATCGGGAATACCTTGGGTTCGCCGTCATTACCGTTGCTGTCCTTGGGATAAAGTGTCGCGGAGAGGTTGGTATTGGGGAGATACGTACCCTCTTCTGTCGCCTTATCGGTCAGCTGCAACTTATAGGAAAGTGCTGCTCTCTTTGCAACGGAAACATCCTCATGGAAGGTCCAGATGAACTTTTCGGTGGTAGTACCGTCGCCATAGTAATAGTCAAGATTGAAGGAAGCCTCTGTTGCACCGTCCATGGTGAACGCATAGGATGCGGTTGCACCCGCTTTGGTTTCGATCTTCACAGCGGGAATTACGATATCGCCATACTTTACGGAGAGGGTATTTGCATCCTGAATAAACTCGAAATTGCCCTTTTCCGCATCATAACCGATATAGTCTTCAACATAAGAGCCTTCGGAGCACGTATAAAGGATCTTCTCCTTGATCGGATCGAAAAATGCCTTATTGGTGGCTGTAGAGTTATTAACAGCCTTTTCCATACCCGCATTACGGGCAAGCATATCCATGAAACTGTGACCAATATACTGTGTAGTCCAATCAATACCGTACTTATAGGGGTCCGCATTGGAATTTACACCGTTGGTATATTGGGGCTTCATCTGGTTATAAATCGGGTAGAAATTGATTCCCACACCGGTAATCTGCTCGTCAATAAAATTACTTGCTTCCCACATTGCACGCTCGTAGGAGATCGCGTGCTTTGCAGCAGCAGGAACATTGTCAATTGTGGTTTCAATCAAGCTGCCATGTGCGGAAATCGGTGCATTTGCAAAATCGTAACCATTGTCCAGAGCGATCTGTGTTGCAGTGTGGATATACAATCCCATAGATTTATATGGAGAACCGACTCCATCCTGGTTCAAATAGGCAGTAGTATACCAATTCTCATACGTAAAGGACGGATCGGTTGTATCGCTGATGTTGTATACAACCTTGTCACCGGCTACAACGTCAGCCTTTGCCCACATATCAATTACGCGCCAATATGCATCCCAATCTCTGTAGTCATTATATGTAGAGAAGGGTCTGGGAATGGGATAGCTGTTAGGATTCTTGTTACGTGCCTGCATCCAAGCCTTGAATCCGTAAAAATACTTGCCAACACTTTCAGAGCCGCCGATTGCTACGGGAACAGTGGAGAAAATTTCATTGTTTTCGCCAACGTTAAAGTTGTAGGTATGACCGGAGGCAACAAGGACAAGATGCTGACGCTCGGGATGATCAGCCAGAGGCGATGCCGCAAGCATATTCTTTGCAACCTGCAGCGCATTTTCCATGTTTTCACCGCCATATGCACCACTTGCTTTACCAATGGCAGTTCTCAAATCATCACGAAGGCTTTCCAGATCTTCCAACGTTTTGTAGGAAGTCAGATCCATAACAGGCTTATCATCATAAGAAAAGGGTACATAACCGAAGTTGACCGGAATGCCAGCCCCCACAATTTCTGTAAAAGTGGATAAGAGGCTTTCGATCATCAAATCGGCTTCAACCTTATCATGATCCAAATAAGCACCTGTGATGTAGATAATATCCACACCAAGATTCACCTGCTCGCCGGGAACCGTCAGCGTTACAGTTGTCTGATCGTTCTCGTCAAGCGGCGTTGCTGTTTTATCGACAATCTCGGATACGGAACCGAGTGCAACAGATGCCGCACCGTCTCCGGCCCCCTTCATGTCTGCAAACGTTGTAAACGGAAATACTCCAAAGATCATGGAGATCGCCATCACCAACGCTGCTGCTCGTTTGAACAGTTTCCTTTTTTTCATGTGTTTCACCTCGAAAAATAAATTTTGGGGTATGATCAAAACTCTCATACAGAGAATATGATTTCAAAGTCCAAGTCTATCATACTGTGAACATATTATAGCAGGTCCCGGTTACAAAAACGGTCACAAAATAAATATTTTTTTCAAAAGTTTTGGGGTTTTTCAGGTTTCATTGTAACTAAACTATGTTTTGGGGAAATTCACAGTGTTTTTTCCCGTTTTTTGTCCCTATGCGGCATACGATCGTCTCCCCTGCCGCAAAAAACAAACATCCTACCGCATAACAAACGATGTCATATAGAGAGAAGGTCCTGCCAAGCAGTGTTGAAAAAAAACGTGATTCGGAAAGTCCAAGCAGCTTTACCATATCAAAATACTGTCCGATCTCCACCGCCGTTGCAAGGAAAAAAACATATATAGGAAGAAGCTTGCTCCTCTGTCCGACAAAGAGCCTGCCAAAACAGCAAAGCAATACCGTCACAAGCACGTCCCCTACGTACGGACGGACCACATTGTCATGAACAAACCATGCGATCGCAAGCTCTGCACAAAGCAAAAGCACCGTACCGATCACATAAAAAACACGTCCGTTTTCTTTCATTCTGTATCACACCCCTCTCCCGTTTCATTTTAACACAGAAAAATATCAATTACAATAGATTTTTCAAAAAAAAACAAATATGCATCATAACAAAGTCAGGACCGTCTTTCCTATACATCACTCTGTTTCTATTGACAATTTGCGGTTTTGGTGGTATGATAATCAAGGAATCAGAGTAAGGCTCTCACAAGCAATGACCGCAGCCTACGCGGTATATGAAGGAAGGATACCGATTATGAAAACCGTTGCGTTTCCGTTTGGAAAAGAACATATTTTACACACATTCAAGGAAGAGGAGCTGCAAGGCGTTCTTGTCTCCGAGCTGCAGGATTATGTCCCCGCAGACGACGGCGCAGCGTTGGTACGCGCGGCAATGAATGCCCCCATCGGTACTCCGCGCCTTGAGGAGCTTGCTGTCGGACGAAAAAATGTTGTAATCATTATCAGCGATCATACGCGTCCCGTTCCGAGTAAGGTGATCATTCCGCCAATGCTGGATGCCATCCGCTCCGCGTCTCCCGATGCACAGATCACACTTCTCGTCGCAACAGGATGTCATCGCAATACAAAAAAAGAAGAATTGATCGCAAAGCTTGGTGAGGACATCGTCAAAAACGAACGCATCGTCATTCACGACTGTCAGGACAAAGATAACCTTGTATTCCTGGGAACACTGCCCTCCGGCGGTGCCCTCTATATCAACCGTCTCGCATATGAGGCCGATCTGCTGCTCGCAGAAGGCTTCATTGAACCGCATTTCTTTGCCGGATTCTCAGGCGGACGAAAGAGTGTGCTCCCCGGCATTGCCGCACGCGAAACCGTTCTTGCCAACCATTGCTCCGAATTTATCGCGCATCCGCGCGCCCGCACCGGATTGATCGAGGGCAATCCTGTACATAAGGATATGCTGTGGGCTGCAAAAAAAGCCAAGCTTGCCTATATTGTCAACGTTGTCATCAACGAGAAAAAGGACGTCGTATACGCCGTTGCGGGAGATGTCGAGCAGGCACACCTTGAAGGCTGCGCATTTTTGTCAAAGCTTTGCCGTGTACGTCCCATGATATCTGATATCGTTATTTCAACGAACGGCGGTTACCCGCTCGATCAGAATATCTATCAAGCAGTCAAGGGTATGACCGCAGCAGAGGCAAGTGTCAGAGAGGGCGGTGTTATCATTATGCTCGCCTGCTCCGATGACGGACACGGCGGAGAACAGTTCTTCCGTCAGCTTGCAGATGAGCCTAACATTCAAAAAACCATGCAGATCTTCCTTGCCCGCGGCAGAGACGAAACCGTTCCCGATCAGTGGCAAACGCAGATCTTCTTGCGTATTCTTTCACGCGCACAGGTCATTTACGTTTCCCATGCCCCCCGCGATATGGTTTCTGCGCTCCATATGCACCCCGCCGACTCCTTGGATGAGGCGCTCACATTGGCAAAAAAGCTGCTTGCCAATGAAACCCCCACCATTACAGCGATCCCTGACGGTGTTTCCGTCATGGTAACAAACGATTGAAGCTACTATACAAACGATAGAGGGTATTGCATCTGAAATGCAATACCCTCTTTTTGGAAAATCCTATTATCTGAGAGAAAATCCGTCTTATCTTACCGTTCTTCTCTTCTTTCCGAGAAGATACATGGCGCAAGCGGCGCTCATCACACAAACCACACCTGCAATGACAGCTGTCTTGATGTCATCACCTGTCTGCGGAATCACGGAGGTGGGAGCGGACGGTGCAAGCGGTGTCGGATCATCCATCAGGTCCTCAAGAACAAGATTGTTGAATACAATGTCATCCTTTTCCACAAGTGCTGTCAACACAGATCCGTTCTCAACGACGGTAACCGTCACCATATACTCATTTTCATCGTACAGAACATCCTGTCTTCCGTCATTATACTCAGAAATATGGTACACATACGTACCCACAGCATCAAAGGTCAGCGTTTCAAATGCAAAGATACCGTCTGCTGTGCTTTCCGTACTCTGAAGCAGAACGCCGTTTTCATCGGTCAGAAGGAAGATAAAGCCACCTGCTACCTCATTATCAAGGTATTTGATGCCGGAGAACTGTACAGATGCAGGCGTTTTCTCTGCTGTCACATTGCGGAAAACGATCTCTTCTTCCGCTGTTACTGCAGCAGAAAATCCGTTTTCGGTTTCCACAACCGTTACCGTAACGTCAACAACACGCTTATCGTATATCAACGATCCGTCCCCGTCCTGCACTTCTCTGACGGTATAATGATATTCTCCTGCTTTCATATAGGTCATCACAGGAAAACGGAAGCTTCCGTCGACCGAGCTTTCTGCGGAGCTGAGGATCATACCATCGTCATTCATCAGAAGGAAGGTGAATCCGCTTGCCGCCTTATCGTCCAGATACTTGGTACCTGCGATAACCGCTTCTGCGGGGAGACGTGTTCTGTTGCGGAATACGATCTCATCCGCTGAGAAAACCTCTGCCTCAAGTGTGTCGCCGTTCAATGTCACAGTCACAGTGACGTCGTATGCATTCGTATCATAGATGATCGCATCGTCGTCGCCCTTGACTTCATATACGGTATAAAAATATGTACCTGCTTCCGTATATTCGATCGGCGCAAATGCAAATACACCATTCTCATCGCTTACCGCCTCTGCAAGCACATCGCCGTTCTGATCTGCAAGAGCAAATGTATAACCGCCCGTCAGTGCACCGTCAAAATACTTGGTACCGAAAATCTGTGCAGTTGTCGGCAGGATCCTTGTATTGTGGAAGGTAAGCTTGTCGGTTTCAACGTCTGCACTTGCCGCAAGACCGTGTTTTTCAGCATCAACCGTTACCGTTACCATATACTCTGTTCTGTCATAAATGACGGTGGGATCCTCACCGCGTACCTCGAAAATGATGTAGCGATAGGTACCTTCCTTGGTATAATCAAAGGTAAAGGAGAATTCACCGTTTGCATCGGTAAGGGTACTGCCAAGAATATCGAAGGTATCCGCATCGGCAACGGCGATCTCAAAGCCTTCGCCGAATTCCTCTCCGAGGTACTTGACACCGGAGAAGGTGATCTCGGTCGGGATGGGACAGTTTACAACCGTCAGAATATACTGATGATCTGCAAGCTCGCAGCGCACATCATCGGGTGCATTGACAACACGGAGTACCGCTGTTTCACCGTCCTCAACCTCAAAGACGATCGGTGCATCAAGGGGGAGATAACCACTCGGAGATCTCTTTTCCTCCAGAATATATCTGCCGGGGAGCAGATCGGAAATCTGCAGCTGTCCGTTTTTATCTACCTTATAGGTATCGACATGCAGTATGCTGCCGTCGGTAACGACCGAAAGATCGAATTTTGCACCGCTCAGAGGAGCACCGGTATTGTCTACCTTTTTCAGAAGAAGATCAACAGCAGCAGGAGCCTCCTCGGGAAGATCGAGAGAAACGCTCGCACTTGCATATACGGATGTTTCTCCGCTCGCAACTCCCACCAGACACTGGGATACATCTCGGCCGCCGTCGGGCTCGTAGAAATATACCCCCAAAGGAAGGGTCTGCGTACCGGAAACAACTGCCTCGATCGTCTGTCCGTTTTTGGCCTGCACAAAAAGGTCATAGACCTCGACACCGAGCTTTACATCACGGGTCTGAACAACCGCACCGTCCACAGATACGGCAAGCTGAAGATCGTCCTTCTGGCTGCTGCCGCTGTTATTCAGAACAAGGCGCAGAACGACCTGATAGGTACCGTCATGATTTTGGACAGGAACAGTCTCCACGATAGAAAGCTCAGAAATAACGATCGCATGCTTTTCCGCATATGTTCCTTTCAAGCCTTTCAGATATTCGATGAGCGCATCGACACGTGTGCCGACGTCCTCAAATTTTGCATATTTTGAATTCAGCTTCTGGATCTCCGCGCTCATTTCGGCAGAATAATCATGCATGACGCCGCCCCAGCTCTTTGCCTTGGTATTGATATCAGCAGTCTGTCCGTATCCAACCGTTTTTTCATTGGCAAAGTGCCAGATCGCAGACTGTACAGCCGCAATAATCTCCGCACGGTCAAGCTCCTCAGCGTATTCAAAGCCGTCAGCCGCAAGATTCTTTTTCATCTGTTCAAGGGAGATATAAGGATAGGAGTTGGTAACGATCGCACGGATGTGCGCAGCTGCATCCGCATCATAATAATCGCTGTCCTCCAGATTGATTCGTTTGTAATAAACACCATCTTCATAGCCTGTCACGTAATCGCAGCAATACATGACCTCATAATTGCTGCTGCCAAACTCATACAGACCGTTTGGAATCCATGTGTAATCCTCGTACGCATACAGCATCGGCAGCAGAGAAACCGCGCCGCCGGGCATATTCAAGATATGGTTACTCGTCTCATAATTGGCATAATTCGTGCCGTCACCGCCATACACGGAACGGAACACATATCCGTTCGTTCCGGCTTTCACATCAACGGCAATCTCATCGCCGTACCAGATATTTCCATTCTCCAAGGTCTCTGCGGCAAATACCGCAGTCCCCATTGCAAATGCACATAACAGCAACGTAAGTAACAAAAATAGGGTTCGCTTAAAAGTCATACATGTTCTCCTTAAGAATATCAAAGTGTTAAAATACTACACGTAATTACAACCATGGTTGTTATTACGTGTATATTATATACCATGATAGTCACAAAATCGGTCACAAAACGGTCTTATTTTTTATTTTTTTTGCTTTTTTCAACTTTTTTTGTTACCGAACGTGTTTTCTTGAAGATGATACACATAAAACGATCCTACGGGGGATTCTCCGCTCCCTTGCTTTCATTACAGGATACAAAGAGAGCGTATATCAAAGCGCATACGCACAAGGGGCTGCCGCAAGCATTTTACTTGCGACAGCCCCTTCTTTTTATGGGATCATATTATCTGAGAGAAGATCCGTCTTATTCTACAATTCTTCTCTTCTTTCCGAGAATGTACATGACACAGGCAGCACTCATCACACAAACCATACCTGCGATGACCGGTGTCTTGACGTCATCACCTGTCAGCGGAACATCCTCTTCGGGAATATCGACATATTCGTCTTCTGTGGGTTCTTCCTTGGGTTCTTCCTTGGGTTCTTCCTTGGGCTCTTCCTTGGGTTCTTCCTTGGGTTCTTCCTTGGGTTCTTCCTTGTGTTCTTCCTTGGGTTCTTCCTTGGGCTCCTCCGTAGGCTCTTCCTCGGGCTCTTCATTCGGCTCTTCGGGAGTCAGCGGAACCTCAGGCTCTTCGATATCCTCGAGTACCTCGTGGTAGTTTGTAACATTGAAGCCGTCAACCGTTGCTGTGTAGCCCTCAACGGGTGTCTCTTCGATGGTGTATACGATCTCTTCGCCACCCTCGTTCTTATAGAGATCTGCAAAGGTCCATGCCCAACCGTCTGCTTCGGTAACGACCTTGCTTTCTGCAAGTACACCGTTTGCATAGAGGTTGATGGTGATGGAGTCGGGACGGATGCCGTCCTCGTCATTCATGTCATCCCATGTCTTTGCGCCGGAGACCTCAGTCTTCTCTGCTTCATAAGTATTGGTGATGACAAAGCCCTCTGCAAAACCGCCGCTGATGGTGGTCGTGTAGTTCTCAACTGCGATCTCTTCTACCGTGTAGAGGATAAACTTACCTGCGTTGTATACAGGAAGTCTTGTAAAGCTTGCTGTCCAGTTGTTCTCTGCACTCAGAGTAAGCACTGCACCGGTCTTGACACCGTCTGCAAGGAGAACGACCTCAACACTCTCGGGACGGAGACCGTCACGGTTGCCTGCGTCATCCCACGCCTTTGTAACAGAAACGCTTCTGCTACGAGGTGTATAGGTGTTGGTCACATTATAGCCGTTATAGGAAGTGCTGTATCCCTCAACTGCAGTCTCTGTGATCGTATAAACGATCTCATTCTCGTTTTCGTCGTATCTGACAAGATCATCGAACGCCCATGCCCAATCATCATCCGCTGTGACATCCTTGCTCGCAACGAATTCGCCGTTTGCATAGAGGTTGATGGTGATGGATTCGGGACGTACGCCATCCTGGTCGTTGTTATCGTTCCAGGTCTTTCTGCCGAATACACGGGT
>JAFQMO010000064.1 GCA_017414385.1 Clostridia bacterium | reverse complement strand
TCCCCGGCCTGTTACTCAGCGAGTCTATAAATGAAAGAGAGGTGCTTTTCGTGTTTGCAGTCATTGAAACTGGCGGAAAGCAGTACAAGGTTCAGGAAGGCGACATCCTCTTCATCGAAAAGCTCGATGCAGCAGATGGCGACAAGGTAGTTTTTGATAAGGTCTATGCACTTGGTGCAGCAGGCGAGCTCAAGATCGGCGCTCCCGTTGTCGAAGGCGCAACCGTTACGGCAAACGTCATCAAGAACGGCAAGGGCAAGAAGATCTACGTTCTGAAGTACAAGTCCAAGAAGAACGAAAAGAAGAAGATCGGTCACAGACAGCCTTACACCAAGATCCAGATCGAAAAGATCGAAGGTTAAGACTTCATGACCAAAATCGTATTTTATAAGCAGAACGGCTCTTTTTACGGCTTCCGTGAAACGGGACATGCAGGCTTTGCAAGCGCGGGACACGATGTTCTGTGTGCGGCATTGTCGGCAATGACGATGCTTGTCATCAATACACTTGAGGTCGCATATGCGGCGGATGTGGATTATAAGATTGACGAAAAGACAACCGACATTACAGTCAAATGTAAGGCGGCGCTGGAATCCAATCCCGATGAAAAGCAGCAGTATGCAGCCCACGGTCTGATCTACGGCTATTATTTACAGTTAAATGATATGCTTGAGGATTATTACGACTATCTGGATGTCGACTGCGAAGAGCGTGCTTATCACTGATACGAAATTGTCTGTATCTGTCAAATCTGTTTTGTAACATCAAAAATTACATGTGGAGGTAATAGCCATGTTAAAGCTGAGCTTACAGTTCTTTGCTCATAAGAAAGGTGTCGGTTCTACCAAGAACGGCCGTGACTCCAATGCGCAGAGACTTGGTGTCAAGAAGGCTGACGGTCAGTCTGTTCTCGCAGGCAACATCATCGTCAGACAGAGAGGTACCAACGTTCATCCCGGTGCCGGTGTCGGTATCGGTAAGGATGACACCCTGTTCGCATTGATCGACGGTGTCGTCAAGTTCGACCGTATCGCAGGCAACAAGAAGCGCGTCAGCGTTTATGCTGCTGAATAAGCTGTCGACTGCCAATTTGTTTCAAAGATCAAGAAAGATCGGTATGCTCGGCATGAGCATACCGGTTTTTTCTCTTTTTCAGCTGTTGAACGCAGAACGGTTTTGAAACAAATATCAGTAAGCGAGTATTTCGTTGTTTGACGAAGGTTTAACCCGATATCTCAAAAATCCTGTAATAAATAAAAGGAAGACTTTGATATAAGAAAGCGATGGTAACTGCTATGAATTTCAGAAAACGAATTATATCGTGTATGATGGCGCTTCTGCTTACATTTGGGATGTGTGGATGTGGTATTGAAGGAGCTTCGTCCGGTGACCACGGTCTATCTGCAAAGGATATCTTTGACCTGATCGGCAGTCTCGGAAAACAGGCGATCGAAGGACTGATGGATATGGACCTTTCCGATCTGACTGATCTTATGAATGAAGAATCACAGCCGGAGTATTCCGAAGAACTTGACGGTACACAATGGCAGCTGTATGCGGTAAAGAACAGCGACGGTATCCATCAGGTCTTTCGGCAGGAATCCGGGAACGCGATTCAGTTATTATACCGTGAAATTGTTTATATTGATTTTTACGGTGCCAGTGATCTTGCTTCTGTAAGATATCAGTTCACGGAGGATATGTTCAGCCTACAGACGGAAATGTATACCTATCAGTATTTTGAGCATTCCAAGCGTGCTTCGCAACCGACATATTCCGAAACCGGAAAGTTTGAAATTTATGAGGACTGCGGCAATGATCTGTGGTATGTTTCCATGGATTTCAGCAGTCCGGGATCCTTCCTTGACGGATCGTCGGCGGATTACGACCAGTATTATGATTATGAAGAATACCATTATCGCACGGATGATCCCGATTGGCCGTTTACATTCGGAGAAGAGGAATGTTGGTATGCGACAATCATTGATGATCATATGGAAATCGCACGCTATACTGTGCAAAACATTGACGGTAAACGGACACGTGCCGATAAGCCGCATACGATCTGGTATCTGTATGAACGCTCTGGCGAAGTTCCGGCAATGCCTGAATAATACTCGGAGTTTTTGATTATAATGGAACGCACCCTTGACACGGGGTGCGTTTTGTGTTATACTGAATCCGATAATGAGCTTACGGAGGAATCACTTGTGAAATATACAGACATCAACGCGAAAACATGGGATCGCTGGTCGGAGGACGGTTCTGCATGGACTCAGCCGATCTCCCATGAGGAATACTTACAGGTAAATAACGATAATTATATCGTCTATCTGACGCCGTGCGTTCCCGTGCCGCACGACTGGTTTGGCGATCTTCGCGGCAAAAAGCTGCTCGGACTTGCGTCGGGCGGCGGACAGCAGATGCCTGTTTTTGCAAAGCTCGGTGCGGACTGTACGTTGTTTGACTACTCCGAGCGGCAGCTTGCGTCTGACCGCATGGTTTCCGAGCGGGAAGGGTATGACATTGAGATCATCCGCGGGGACATGAC
>JAFQMO010000003.1 GCA_017414385.1 Clostridia bacterium | reverse complement strand
CGGATCAACATACTCTTCTTCATCGATCAGGCAGAGAGCATCAACAGTAATTACATCAGATGCGAGATATGCATCATCCATAACACCGTCTTTTACATCTGCAGTACCGTAACCAATGACCTTGGGAGGAGTATATGTCTTATCAGAGAGAGTCAACTTGTCCCAGGGACCGGTTCTCTTACGAGCAGATTCGAGGTCCATATCATGGTGGTCACCGTAGAAGGAAGCATACTCGATACCGTCTTCGCCGTCTGTATCATCCAGAACAGCTGCGAGGAAACCGATAACCTTACCTGCATCGGGAGTTTCGCCCTTCGGCCAAGGAAGCTTCAATTCGCCTGCGATAGAGCCTTCTGTCGGACCAACATAGTCCTTCGGGAAGACAACGACTGCAGAAGCAGCCTCTTCAAGCCACAGACCTGCACCGTCAGATGTCAGAGCAGCACCGAAAATACGGTTGTTCAAAACCTTTTCTTCTACCTTGGGTGTGATGAATGCCTGCCAACAACGAACGGGGCCTGCTTCTGCATCACGGTAGTCGATGTCCATCGGACCTTCGGGATTGTAGTCGAGATAAATACGGACAGCATCAGCGCCTTCAAGCCAACCACTGTAAATGCTGGAAGGTGTGGTATCCTTTGTCTCGAAATAGCAGTAAAGGAAGCCTTCATCCCAAACGAAACGGAAGGAACCTTTTGCGAGGTACTGTGCCAAGTTAGGATCTACATCAGTTGCCATGTCATCCCAGAGAACGATTCTGTCATCAGCTACGATCTCAGTAGATGCAGTATACATATCATCCATGATACCGTCGAAAACAGGAGTACCGTAAGAAGCGACGGGAGCATCAGCAGCAGATACGGAAACTGCACCGAGTGCAACAAGAGCAACCATGAGGAAGCTAAGAGCAATCAGCTTTTTCATAATACTAGATCTCCTTCTAAATATTAATATCCGTTCAAAGAGAATGCAGGGCCGGATCACTCCACACACTCTTTTATGAACTGATTTAAGTTTACCATAAAAATTGTATATTGTCAATGCTTTTTTTCTATCTTGACAACTTTTTTTCAAAAAAATCGTTTTATATGAGCAAATCAACAAATATCCACCATGCATCAAAGCAGGATCTCCATTCCGATTTTTTGCGGGACCATTCCGCACGCCCGATAAAACGCAAGCGCGGATGGATTGCAGCTCCATACATTCAATGTAAGATTATAGCATCCGCTTTCGCGTGCCAGGCGGACCGCTGCTTCATACAGCGTACGGCCGATGTGCTGTCCGCGAAGCGTCTGATCCACACAAAGATCATCGATATACAGTGTCTTGATGTCCGTCAGGACCGGGTCATTTACATGCTGCTGAAAAATACAGAAGCAATACCCTTCCACGCGATCCTCGTCATCCACAGATACAAGGATCGGCCTCTGCGCATCCGTAAGCAGCGTTTTCAGCGCATCGTCCGAATACTTGCGTCCGATCCTGAATATATCGGGACGTCCTTCATGATGTACCATATCGACCTGAGACAACAATTCTCCGATCTTCGGAATATCCTTTTCCTCAGCAAATCGAATCATGGCTTCTCTCCCATCAAAGCTTATCTGCAAGATCAAGGATCAGGCGCTCCGTTTTTTCCCAACCGAGGCACGGATCGGTGATCGACTTACCAAAGACATGATCTGCGGTTCCCTGCGCGCCGTCCTCAAGGTAGCTTTCGATCATCAGTCCCTTGACAAGATTCTTGATATCCGGATTCTGATTGCGGCTGTGTACAACATCCTTTGCGATACGGATCTGCTCCAGATATTTTTTACCGGAATTGCTGTGGTTGGTATCGACGATCACGGAAGAATTGACAAGACCGGATTTTGCGTACAGCTCATTGACATGCAGAAGATCCTCATAATGGTAGTTGGAAACGCTTCTTCCCGCATAATCAACATAACCGCGCAGAATGGCATGTGCGTGCGGATTACCGGAGCTGACGACCTCCCAGCCGCGGTAAAGGAAGGTATGGGAGGACTGCGCTGCCACGATCGCGTTCATCATGACACTGAAATCACCGCCTGTCGGATTTTTCATACCGACCGGTGCTTCGATGCCGCTTGCGGTCAATCTGTGCTGCTGATTCTCAACCGAACGCGCACCGACGGCAACGTAAGAGAGCAGATCGGAAAGATAACGGTAATTCTCAGGATACAGCATCTCATCCGCACAGGAAAAATCATATTCGCGGAGCGCATCCATATGAAGCTTACGGATCGATACAAGTCCCTTATACATATCAGGCTTGGATTCGGGATCGGGCTGATGCAGCATTCCCTTATATCCCTGCCCCGTTGTTCTCGGCTTATTCGTGTAGATACGGGGAATGATCAGAATTTTATCCGCAACCTGCTCCTGTATACCGCGCAGGCGGGAAATATACTCCAAAACCGGCTCGCTGTGATCGGCAGAGCACGGTCCGATGATCAAAAGAAACTGATCCGACGTTCCTTCAAAAACCGCCTTGATCTGACGGTCACGCTCCGCCTTGACCTGCGTCATTCTTTCGGACAGCGGAAACTCTGCCTTGACCTCCTGCGGAACCGGAAGCTTTCTCTGAAAATTCATGCTCATCGTTTTCTACCTCAACTTTCATAAATATACAAATCGTCACCGATAAAACAAAAAAATTCGCATCTTCTTTATGCCCAAGGGCACAAACAAATGCGAACTGTCCGTTTTACTTGTCCTCAGATGTTACACCTGAGATAACGAGGAAGACGGGCAGTTCTTCGTAAAGTAATAAAAATAATAAAAACAATGCATCATAACTGTCGTCTCCTTTCGTTTTTTTACATTATACACCCGCTTCCCTGTTTTGTCAAGTCCTTTTCTGCATTTTCATTCAAATGAATTCGATATATATTCAAAACCGGTTATACCAAGATTTCACAAAATTTGTTCAAACACGTGTGAAATCGGAACGAATCGCAAAATTGATGTAAAAAAAACGGTTCCCAAGCCCTTCAGCCCGGGAACCGCAGTGTTTCAAAAAAACATTATTCAGTAAACAGATCGTAGAAACCGTTTGTAACTTTTGCGTTGATAACACGCTCGGTTGTCATCCACTTGGATGCAAGAGGAGTCTTAGGTTCATCAAGGAGGTCACGGAACAGATAAGAAACTCTGCCGAGGTGAGATTCTGCATACTGGAAGGAGAACTCAAAGCGACGGCCGTTCATGATGATATCGATCATCTTAGCAGTCTCAGGCTCCTTGGAGTATCTGCCCTTCAGCGCTGCATCATAGTAAATAGGGGAAACAGTCTTCCATGTTTCAGCGGAAAGAACCTCGAAGATGGAACCGACAAATTCCAGATCCTCATCATTCAGAGTCTTGGGCAGACAGAAGAGCTGGTAGTTATCGTTCGCGTTGGTGTAGTAGCCTGTCTGATTCTCATCCCACTTCGGATACGGCAGAACGGAATAAACGTCCTCCATCTCACGCAGAGTAGTAAAGCACTGGCTGAAGGGGATGGGCGCGAATACAGTCATCGCATCGACAAACAGACCGTACTCGTCTTCCTCGCCCTCACAGAGCCAGACACCGTTTGTCTGATGCCAGTCACGCAGCTTGCTGAGTGCAGCTTCTGTCTTATCGGTAGCAACGTTGAACACGAGTGTTCCGTCATCTGCCTTCGATGTGAGTGTCTGATCAAATGCAGTCAGCCATACGTCTGCTGCATTGGAGACGAAATAACTAAAGCCGTAAAGGTCCTCCTGGTTACGAACGTTATCCTGGTTGACATCATCATAGATACCCTTGGTAACCTCGATCAGCTTATCGATGGTCCATGTACCCTTATTGACCATATCATAGAGGCCTGCCTTATCGATACCGTAGTTCTCTACCAAACGGGTATTGAAGAAGATACCGTAAGCTTCCGTCATTGCGGAAAGGGAGAAATCGGAACAGATACCGTAGAGGGTACCCATGATCGTGGACTCATCATTGGAAAGCTTGGTGTACCAGGGCTGATCCTGATTGATGACCTCAACGTCATTCCAGTCATAGATCAGAGACTGCGTAACAAGGTGATGCATCTTCCATGCAGCCTGTGCACGGAGGTCGACCTCCTTCTGGTCTGTCAAAACAGATTCTTCAAAATCGATGTCCTCTGTTAACTGGATCAGGATATTGAAGCGCTCCTCGATCTTGTGATTTCTCTTCCAGACAGCATCAATACAGGGGTCACCGTTTTCGCTCTCAACATAATAGTGATTCTCGGAATAGGATGTTTCGCCGGAAATACGGAAAGGTCTTTCGTTGTAGTCAACGGTCTCGATACCGTCGTCAACGAGCTGACGCTTCTGCGTCTCAGTCATGTTTGCGGTATCAATGGTGTCAACGCCGGAGGTCTGCTCGCCATTCGGGGAGCCTTTGCCGTCTGTCTCTTTTCCGCCATCACCGTCACCGCCGCAGGCGATCAACGTAGAACCGATGGTGAGAAGAGTCAGAAGCCATGCCAATGTACGTTTCGTCTTCATTTCCATTCTCCTTATGTTTTTTATATGGGAATTGCCTTTTAATCAATTATACATAAAAAACGCAGGTTTGTCAAGTGGTTTGCTACATTTGTGTACTTTTTTACACAATTTATTCTGTTTTTTTCGATACAAGCGCTGTTTTCTGTTAACAATCGTAAGAATCCACGAAAGCACAAATCCGGTCCCAGAGCATTCCGCCCTGGGACCGGATCGTATTCAATGGAATCAGTCTGTAAACAGATCGTAGAATCCCTGTGCAATCTTTGCATTGATCAGACGCTCTGCGGTTATCCACTTGGAGGCAAGCGGTGTTTTGGGCTCTTTCAAAAGGTCGCGGAACAGATAAGAGATTCTGCCGAGGTGAGATTCTGCATACTGGAAGGAAAATTCAAAGTTACGGCCGTTCATGATGATATCGATCATCTTTGCGGTCTCGGGCTCTTTGGAATATCTTCCCTTCAGTGCTGCATCGTAATAAACAGGGGAAACGGTCTTCCATGTTTCCGCGGAAAGGACCTCGAAGATGGAGCCGACAAACTCCAGATCCTCATCGTTCAAGGTCTTCGGCAAAACGAAGAGCTCATAGTTATCGTTTGCATTGGTGTAGTAATCGGTCTGATTCTCATCCCACTTCGGATACGGCAGAACGGAATAAACGTCCTCCATTTCCTTCAGCTCAGCAAAGCATCTTTCAAATTCCATGGGAACAAACAGTACACGACCGTCAACAAACATTTCAATAGGTTCCGAGGCACCGGTGATAACACCGTCGGTGGTACGCCAGTCACGCAGCTTTGCAAGTGCAGACTCTGTCTTTTCGGTTGCGAAATTCAGGATAAGGGTACCATCCTCTGCCTTGGTCGTGAGCTTATGGCCAAAAGCAGTCAGCCATACGTCCATGGAGTTTGATCCGCCGCAGGCAAAGCCGAAGAGGTCTTCATCGTTCTTTGTATTGTCCTGGTTGATATCCTCATAAACGCCCTTGGTCAGCTCGATCATCTTATCGATGGTCCATGTTCCCTTATCGACCATATCATAAAGGCCTGCCTTATCGATACCGTAATTCTCGATCAGACGGGTATTGAAGAACATACCGTAGGAAAATGTCATGGAAGAGATGGACATTTCAGAGCAGATACCGTAAAGCGTACCCATCAATGTGGATTCATCGTTGGAAAGCTTGTTGTACCAAGGCTGATCGGGATTGATCACCTCTACATCATTCCAGTCATAAATCAGATTCTGTGTTGTGAGCTTATTGATGCGCCATGCTGCCGACGTGCCAAGCTCAACCTCTTTCTGGTCTGTCAGAATGGACTCATCGAAATCCTCTACCAGCGATTCTTCGATCAGAATGTTGAACCGGCCTTCAACCTTTGAATTTCTCTTCCAAATCGCATCTGCACAGGGATCACCTGTTTCCGCTTCAACAAGATAGTGTGCGGTCGTGTCTCTTTCATGACCGGCCACAGACAAACGGAAGGGTCTTTGGTTGTAGTCAACGGTTTCGATGCCATCGTCAACAAGCTGACGCTTCTGTGTCTCTGTCATGTTTGCGGTATCAACGGTATCAACGCCGGAGGTCTGCTCACCACTCTGGGTTCCTTTGCCGTCTGTCTCTTTTCCGCCATCACCGTCACCGCCGCAGGCAAGCAGCGTAGAACCGATGGTAAGAAGAGTCAACAGCCATGCCAATGTACGCTTTGTTTTCATAATTGGTTCTCCTTGTTATCATAAAATTTGAGATAGAAGCTTCTGAACCATTTCCGATTCAATTATGTATATTATACACAAATCATCCTTATTTGTCAATAGTTTCAGCACATTTTTGTGCATTTTATATGAATTTCAAGAAAATGCGGGATAAAACGCAAAAGTCTTCCCGCAGCGGAATCTTCAAAAATACAAATGAAAACGCCATATAAAAACCTTTTCAAATTTTTATGTATCCATTTAACAAAAGCGAGTTTCCGTGTCATTTGTAAAGTTTACATACACGTCATTCGTTTTTTTCCGTTCAGGCGCTCAAAAAAAGTCCTCGTTCCACCTGCTTTTTTGAAATCTGCGAAAAAAAGAAAAAAGCAGCGGCCATAACAGCCGCCGCTTTTGATACATTTGCGATGTATCGGATCAGACAATATTCTCACGGTAATCGCAATCATGCATCGGGCAGCCGAAATCATTGGGAGCAGCCCACTTGATTGCATTGTAAAGAATCTTCTGAACGTATTCGTTGTAGAAGGAACGGCATTCCTCATGACCGGGCTGGAAGTAGAAGACCTTACCGCGTCCGCGAT
>JAFQMO010000002.1 GCA_017414385.1 Clostridia bacterium | reverse complement strand
CTTGGTGTGAATATGCTGAATCTGATCGTCGGCTCGTACCTGTGCAGTGCGTTGCTGGTCGGCGGATTTGAGGATCATATCGAGTCATGGACGTATCTGAACAAGGATCTGGTCGTTGCGGGACTGTGGAGCGTTTTGATCCTGGTCGCAAAGGTGATTGACGGTCTGATCGACCTGCCGCTTTCCCATTTTGTCGATAACCTCAATGTGAAATGGGGTAAGAGAAAGACTGCGATCGTCATGGGCTTTTTGCCGATGCTCCTGTCATATATCCTCTTCCTGATCCCCATTGACCCGACGGCAAGTCTGCTCAATACCGTTTGGTTCGGCCTGCTGCTGCTCGCGTTCTATACGTCCTACACGCTCACGATGATCACCTACTATGCAACCTTCGCGGAGATTTCTGCGACACCGCATGATATCGTCCTGCTGTCGAATACCAAGTCCATCTGTGACGTTGGCTATTTTAGCCTCGGTTATGCGTTGGTTCCTGCATTTGTCAGCATGAGCTTTAATATCAGAACCGTTGCGCTGATCTTCCTGCCGCTGTCTTTGACTATGCTGATCCCGCTGTTCCTTCTGAAAGAAAACGGCAATGAGGAGCGCAGGGTAACGGAAAAACCGACGTTTACAAAGTCTTTGATGTTTACGCTCAAGGACAAGCCTTATATCAAATGGCTGTGCACTCTGTTCGTTATGAATATCGGTCTGCAGCTCTTCCTGAGCGGCATCAACGAATATTTCTCCACTACGGGCTTGAACATGACCTTTGTGATGGCATCGTGCTTTGTGCCGGTTCCGTTTACGATCATGCTGTATAATAAGGCGATGAAGAAGCGCGGTCTGGGCTTTGCTTACCGCTACATTCTTTTTGTGTATTCTCTCGGAATGGGGCTGATGGGTCTGTGCAGATTTATCCCCGACGGTATGATCTATCCGTTTGCCATCGGCTGCAGTCTGATCGTTTCGTTCGCGATCGGTGCATTCTTCTCCGTTACCTACACTGTGCCTTCTCAGAGAGCGGCTGCCCGCATGGCTGAGAAGGAAACAGCATCGTCTATGTACTTTGCGATTCAGGGTCTGTTTGAAGGAGCCTCCACAGGTGTGGCTTCCGGTCTGATCCTGGTATTTCTGAAACAGAACGGATATGTTTCATTCCTGACCGTGATCGTTGCGTTCGTTTGTATGACGGCGTTCTTTATGTCCTATTTTCTTCCGAAGTCCATCTCTCAGATCGGCAGGGAAACGCAAGAATGATTGTAATATACGAATTTTTCCGATGGATCGGGGTCATTACCGGCTATCCGTTCAAGTGGCTGTATTTCAAGAATAAAGTGTATTATGAAAACGAGAAAGCGCCGCGCCGCGTCAAGGGTAGTGCGCTGGTCATATCCAACCACTTTAACCCCTTGGATTACGTTATGAATGTTTTTATTTTCTTCCCGCGCAAGCTCTATATTGTCGCCTCGGAGCACGCATTCAAAAATGCGTTTCTCCGCTTCGGCATGAAGTTTTGGGGCGGCATTGAGGCAAACCGTGAGACCAAAAGCATGAATTTTGTCCTGCAAAGCGTCCGAGAACTGAAAAAAGGCCATTTGGTGCAGATCTTCCCTGAAGGACATAACACCGACGACGGTACGATCAAAGCCTTCTATCCCAGCTATATTCTCATTGCGTATAAGGCGAAGGCACCCATCGTCCCCGTGATCACGGACGGCGCTTATGGTTTTACCAAGAGAGTGCATATGATCATCGGTGAGCCGATCGACCTGTCCCGCTACACCTGTGAGAAAAAGCTGAGCAAGGAGGAGATCGAGCGATTGAACGACATGGTTCGTGAAAAGGTTTTGCTCCTTCGCGCGGAGCTGGATCAGCGCATCCAAGCAGACAGGGGGAAAACATAATGGTCATTTGGATTGTAATGGGGGTTATTTTCCTCTCTGTTGGCTTTTACCTGTATTCCATCGCGTATGCCGCGCATTGCATCTGCGTTGCGACTCTGAAGCGCAAGGACCCGGAGCGTCGGGAACGCACCCGTTCTGCCGATGATGAGCTGTCGGTTCGTATGGACGAAGAGGGACAGCACTGGCAGAAAAAGCATGATGCCTATAAACACGATGTGCACATCGTCAGAGACGGATGGAATCTGTACGGAGAATACTATGACTTTGGTTCGTCCAAAGCGGTCATGGTTCTTTCGGGCAGGACAGAGAGTCTGCGCTATGGATACTATTTTGCCAAGCCTTATTCCGATGCAGGCTACAATGTTCTGCTGGTCGATTCGCGTGCACACGGTCTGAGTGACGGAGAGTATATCACCGTCGGTTTTGAAGAAAGCAAGGATGCTGTGGCGTGGACGAAATTCCTGAACGAAACGTATGGCGTTGATACGATCGTGCTCCACGGCATCTGCATCGGAGCCGCAGGCGGCCTGCTTGCCATCACTTCTCCTGATTGCCCGGACTGTGTCAAAGGTCTGGTTACGGAGGGGATGTTTGCAAACTTTGCAGAATCGATGAAGAATCATCTCATCGAACGAAAAAGGCTGTGGTTTCCCGTGATGCAGTGTATCGATCTTTGGCTGAAGCGGCATACGGGTCATTCGATGAAAAAGGGACCGATCGATGTCATCGGCAAGATGGATAAGCCTATTTTGATGATCCAAAGCAAGATGGATAAGTATTCCACAGCAGAAAATGCACAAAAAATGTTCGCCATGTGTCCCGGCAAAGAAAAAAAGCTGGTTTTGTACGAAAAGGGCGATCATTCGATGCTCCGTATCACAGATACCGAAACGTATGATACCGAGATCACCGCGTTTTTGACAAGACTTCATTCAACCTGTACGCAAACAGTTGGATAAGATAAAATTATAAGGAGGATTTATACAATGGAACAGAACAATTATAATAACAATAACCAGCAACAACAGCCCTATTACGGCAATCCACCGCAGAACGGCTATCCTCAGAACGGCTATCCTCACAATGGCTATCCCCAGCAGGGCTATGCACCGTACCCCAATGGTTATTATCCCCCTGTTTATCAACAGCAGCCCCGGACGAATCCTCACGTAGAGGAGAGCGCAGGCTCTGCCTTCGGTAAGTCCCTGGCAGGTCTTATCATGTCTGAATTTCCGATCTGCTCCATTATCGCAATCATTCTTTCGAGCATGGGTCTGCGTCTGGCAAAGCAGACTGACGAGATGGCGGCATACTACAGGGTCGAAGCAGGCGGCAAAAATGTTGCGGCAAAGGTTTTGGGTACGATCGGTTTGATCCTGTCCATTATCATGACGGTTTTTTATTGCTTTTTTTTCATTGCTATAATCGCAACCGTATCTTAAAACTGTGCAGAAGTCAAAGCACCTGTTGCTGAAATTTGAGACTTTGCACAAAAAAAGCGCGAAAAGTCTTGCAAAATTATCTTTCAACTTCTCTAAAAGCGGTAGACGAAACCGAAAACTTCTGTTATAATACAAGCGTAAAATTAGGATGAAAGGTTGTGCGCGAATTTGGAAGGATTGTCAGCGGTCGTATTTATTCCCGACGATACCGCGAAGAGCGGTTTTCCACAGCCGTTGATGCTGCAATGCGTTTACGGTGCGCCGCTTCTTGCGTGGCTGACCGAGGCAATGTATGCAAGCGGTGTCGGTCGGTTCTTCCTGGTCTGCCATGACCGTTATCTCGCACAGGCGAGGGAGTGTCTTCCGGGCGAGGCGGAGGTTATGACCACCGCCGATTCCAATCCCACCGACCTGCTGCATGTGTTCCTGTCCACCGCGGATGAGGAGGATATCACCATTGTTGCAGGCCCTGCAATTTACGTACCCTTCCTTGCCAAACGGGACGGAACACCGAAAACATCCTGCGTCTGCCGCGCTTCGTGTGAGGAACTGATGACAGCTTTGGATGAAAATTTCATATTTTCACACTTTTTGCGCGATAATTGCATGTTTTTGAGCGATTTTGACGGATGGCTTTCCGTAGATTCTCCTGCAGCAGTGTTGGAGCTCGGCAATGTGCTCCGTCGCGATCGGATGCTTCGATTGATGAAGCAGGGTGTGAATATTTTTGATGCGGATCATTGCTTTGTTGCTCCTTCTGCGCGTATTGAGCCGGGGGCAACCCTTCTGGAGGG
>JAFQMO010000063.1 GCA_017414385.1 Clostridia bacterium | reverse complement strand
TGATGAGGAGATTCGTCGCGTCTTGCAGATTCTCTCGCGTCGCACGAAGAACAACCCCATCCTGGTGGGTGAGGCGGGTGTCGGTAAGACGGCATGAGGAATTGCGAAAGGCTCGCCATACATCTCCTCACGATCGAGAGAGAAATGCTCGGGAATACCTGCAGCGATGGGGTGAGAAGCGAGAACATTCCAAACGAGCTCATGCTGGTTATCGCTCCAAAGAAGCTTACCGGATGTACCGACAACTGCATGGAAGGGCTTGGACATATGAGCGGAGTGCATCGGAATGAAGCCCATGCCGTCGTCATAAATACGTCTCTTGATCTTCTCGACCAGCTCATCGTTGACTTCATCATGTGCCATATGGCCCCACCACATCAGGACATCTGTGTTGTTCAGAACCTCATCCGGCAGACCCTGCTCAGGATCATCGAGGGATACGATGCGGACCTCAAGGTCGTCGTGGGGATCCAAAAAATCCTTGATACAGCCGTGAATACCCTTGGGGTAAATCTCGCGAATGTAATCTTCTTCTCTTTCGTGTCTGTATTCATTCCAGACAGTTACGCGAATCTTATTTGCCATGTTTGTAAATCCTTTCCGATGGGCGCAGTCAAATACTCAATCGCACCATACTCTCTTAATTATACACGAAAACCACCAAAAGTCAAGTGGTTTTCAAAATGTTTTCCGCACATTTCGACTTTTATACACCGCGTTTCACTCAGTCGCGGCGGAAAATCGAGCATTCATACATCCGTATTGTTGAGAACCTCGTCCTCTACTCTTTCATGTCTGGAATCAGCTTGATCGATACCGTTCTTCATTTTATTGTGTCGGCGGAATTTCGACCTGCATCACAGGTGTTCTTCCCGCACGCACACGATCCCCAACCAACCGCGTTTGTTTTGCCTTTTCTGTATCCCGTGTGACAGTGACAATACACTCCGTTCCGTGTCCCGACAAACGTACCTTCGAAAGCTGTGCGTGCAGAAGTCGCTCTCCGGCATTGACTGTATCGCCCACACGAACATAGCTATGGCACCCCTCTGCCGCTGTTTGCTGATAGGGCTTGCTGATGCCCATCTGCACCTTCACATACACGCCCTTTTCCGAGCAGATCTCCACATTGTCTCCCGCTGTCCCCACTGACACGATCCTCCCGCGTACAGGAGATACGATATCACCGTCCTGCGGATCATCAAGTGCAACACCGAACTGACAAATATCCGACGAAGACGGTTTTCTGCTTGCCGGAATATCGCAGATCGTGCCATTTCCCGGTGCGCACAAGGTTTCTGTCAAAACATGCTCCCTATTCTTCATTTTACCATCCTACTCTTCCGTTTTTTATCAGTTTTACCGTGTCCGCGGAGACTTATACGTCTTTGCTAAGATTCCCTTGAAATTCAGGGTGAACCCTCTTTTTTTCGTTGACAAATTTCGATGGATGGTGTATAATTAAAGAAATCGATATCAAATCACCGATAAAAAAGAAAGGGACTGTAATATGACCGCCTCAGGCTTTGTAACCGACAATTTCGGAAGCATGGTATTTGATGAATCCACAATGAGATCAAAGCTCCCTAAGGAGACTTATAAAATGATGCAGGCGTCTCTGCATTACGGAAAGCGCCTGGACCCGGAAACCGCATCTGTTGTCGCAAATGCCATGAAGGATTGGGCAATCGAAAAAGGTGCTACCCACTATACCCATTGGTTCCAGCCAATGACAGGGATTACCGCAGAAAAGCATGACAGCTTTATCAGTCCTACCTCCGATGGCAAGGTCATCATGGAGTTTTCCGGAAAAGAGCTTGTCCGCGGTGAGCCCGATGCATCGTCCTTCCCCTCCGGCGGTCTTCGTGCCACCTTCGAGGCACGCGGCTATACAGCATGGGATCCCACATCCTTTGCCTTTATCAAGGACAACACGCTCTATATTCCGACTGCCTTTTGTTCCTATGGCGGTGAAGCGCTTGACCAAAAAACACCGCTGCTCCGTTCCATGGAAGCGCTCAATAAGCAAGCGGTACGTGTCATCCGTTTGTTTGGCAATATCACCGACACGCATATCAAGACAACGGTCGGTCCCGAGCAGGAATACTTTTTGATCGATCAAACACATTACAAGCAGCGGCCTGATCTCCGTTTTACCGGACGTACGCTTTTCGGCGCCAAAGCCCCCAAGGGCCAGGAAATGGACGATCATTATTTCGGCACACTTAAGCCCCGTGTCAAGGCATTCATGGCAGAGCTTGACAATGAGCTTTGGAAGCTCGGCGTTCTCGCAAAGACCGAGCACAATGAAGCTGCACCCGCACAGCACGAGCTTGCCCCCATCTTCACTACAACAAATATCGCCTGCGATCACAATCAGGTTACCATGGATCTCATGCAAAAGATCGCAAGAAAGCACGGTCTTGTCTGTCTGCTTCATGAAAAGCCGTTCCTTGGTGTCAACGGATCCGGTAAGCACAACAATTGGTCCATGACCACAAATTCCGGTGTCAATCTCCTGGAACCGGGCGAAACGCCGTATGAGAATGCACAGTTCCTGCTTTTCCTTGTCGCGGTAATCAAGGCTGTTGACGAGTATCAGGATCTGCTTCGTATCTCTGTCGCCTCCGCCGGAAACGATCACCGTCTCGGTGCACACGAAGCACCTCCCGCCGTTGTCTCGATGTTCCTCGGCGATGAGCTTGCCGCCATCCTTGATGCCATCGAGTGCGGGGGAGCATACGACGCAAAGGATCGCGAAATGATGCGTATCGGTGTCCATGTCCTCCCCAAGTTCCCCAAAGATTCCACCGACCGTAACCGTACATCGCCCTTTGCCTTTACCGGTAACAAATTCGAATTCCGTATGCTCGGCTCCTCCGCATCTCCCGCAAGTGCAAATATCGTGATCAATACGGCTGTCGCACAGGTGCTCAAGGAGTTTGCAGATATACTGGAGGCGGCAGATGATTTCGAGGCCGCACTGCATGAGCTGATCCGCGAAACAATCACACGTCACAAGCGTATCCTTTTCAATGGAAACGGCTACGATGCAAATTGGATCAACGATGCAGAATCGAGAGGACTTTCCAATTACCGCACAACCCCCGAGGCGCTGCGTCACTATCTGGACGAAAAAAACGTCAAGCTTTTTGTAGAAAACAAGGTTTTCTCCGAAACTGAGCTTTCTGCACGCAAGGAGATCACCGAAGAGAATTACTGCAAGGTGATCAATATTGAAGCCCTGACAATGATCGACATGGTGCGCACAGCGATCCTTCCTGCCGTTTCCGCATACAAAAAGACACTTACCGATGCCTGTATCTCTGCAAAGCAGTTCTGCACGGAATCGGATCTCCCCTATGAGGAGGAAACATTGGGTCTTTTGGCAAAGTATTCGAGCGCTGCCTATCACTCTCTTCGCGCGCTTGAGCATTCCATGAAGGAGGATCAAAAGCCGACCGCATCGGAAGCGCTTGCTGCCTATTGCAGTGATACGATCCTTCCCTTGATGGAGGAACTTCGCTGCGAGATCGATGCGATGGAGCCGCTCATCCCCAAGGATGTTTGGCCTTATCCGACATATGCGGATATTCTGTTCTATGAATAAAAAAAGATCTCTGCGATTTCTCTCGCAGAGATCTTTTTTGTTGTCATCAAGGGATTACCGCATCAATCCGTATTTTTCACAGATCCGATCAAGCTTCTGCAGCATCGAATCTCCCGCAAACCACAAAAACAATGCTGTTGCCGCAGCATGCACACAATCCATGGGCAAGCCGATCAGGCAGTACGACAGAAGGATCTGCGGTGTGATGTGCTGTGACCACATCAAAGCAGCTGCGCTGTTCATAATGCCGCCGTACAAAAGGATACAGGACACGGCACCGAATATACACAAGGAGATCCGGGAACGGGCAATACCAAGCCTCCGATACAGCAGTCCCGCAAGGAAACCGATCAGACCCATGCAAAACATCTGCCATGGGGTCCACGGGCCCTGGGAAAACATCATATTTGAAATAAGCATTGTTACCGCCCCGACAAAAAAACCGGTTTCCGAGCCAAGTGAGGCTCCCGCAATGATAACGATCGCCATGACAGGCTTAAAATGCGGAATCATAAAAAACACCGCACGTCCTGCAACGGCAATTGCACACAAAACTGCGATCGTTACAAGCTCGCGTGCAAGAGGTCTTCGCTTCTCAAAGACAAACAAAAAAGGCAGCATACAAAGAAAAAGTACGATGACGGAAAGCACCATATAGTGACTTTCATCCAGAAGTGCTGCGCCGAGAAGGATCACCGCCGGAATTGCAGCACATAAAAGAAGAAGTACCACCGCATCCCGTATCCGAAGCCTTGGCTTTGCCAAAGGAGGCAGCATCACCTCGCCACGCCGTCCGGTAATCGGTGCCGCAAAAAATGCCGCAGCCAGGAGACATGCGATCAGCGCAGCATACAACCATACAGGAGTCCCTGTATTTGTGCGAAGATTCTCAATATCAGCCCACGCCTGCAAATCGGCAAGCGTTGTAAAATACAGCACAAGGAAAAATGCCCCGAGGACAGAAACAACCGTACCGATCCGCCTCCACATTGGCAGACGCTCAGATCCACGCTTTTCCGCTGTACACAAAGCAGGCATCTCTACTTTCGTCTGCTTTGGTATCGGCTTTTGCATTTTGGGGGCAGCTACTGTACCCCCGCAGGAAAGGATCACATCCTCTGCGGTAATCGCATTCGGCAAATGTGTGCGCGCCATACGGTTGGATTGTGTTGTATAGAACGCATTGCCCGAAAAGAAGTCACGCGGCGTACCTTCTGCCGCTATGCTTCCTGCGAAAAGCAGTCCACATGCATCGGCATAAGATGCACAGAATTCAATGTCATGGCTAACGATCAAAACGGCGTGTCCGTCTGCAAGAAACGCTTCAAGCATGATTGCCAGATCCTGCTTTGCATCTGCATCGAGTCCCTTTGTCGGCTCATCAAGGAGGAGCAGATCGGGCTGTGTGATAAGAAGCTTAGCAAAGGCTACCCTCTGCTGTTCTCCGCCGGACAAATCGTTCGGATGACGGTTCAAAAGCGTCTGTAAACGGCATTTCTCCGCCATCTGCAGCACCGCATCAAGCTGCGCATCACGATGAGCCGGATCTGAATCAACCATCTCCGACAGCTCCCCATACACTGTTTTTTGTGTAAACAGCGCCATCGGCTCCTGAGGAAGATATGCGATCCGCCCTACCCTCTGTACCGATCCTGAATCGGGTCTGAGAAGACCTGCACACAGTCGCAGGACCGTCGTTTTTCCACAGCCGTTTTCACCGAGCAGCGTATAAAGCTGTCCACCACGTACGGTAAAGGAAAGTCCCTTCACGATATCATCTGCATTTTTATCATAACGGAAGGAAAGATCCTCTGCCTTCAAGACCCAATCCCCCTCCAAGGATCGCGGCTCGCGATAGAAGGACGGGGTAAGCGTATGCTCTGCGGCATACTGTGTAAGCCAATCCGCGCCCTCGCGTACGGTGATCGGACAGTCGGATGCCTCACCCACACCGTACCATATCCGTATCGGCGCAGGCATGGAGGCAAACATCGGATGTGTCAGCTCCTTCAGCTGCAGACAAACCTCTCTCGGGGAACCGACACACAAAAGACGCCCCCCATCAAGGACCGCCATTCGGTCTGCCAAAGGAAGAGCCTCGTCCAATCGGTGCTCCGACAGGATCACTGTTGTTCCAAATTCACGGTTGATCCTGGAAAGCATCGACAAAAAAGAAGATGCCGCAATCGGATCAAGCTGTCCTGTTGGCTCGTCAAGGACAAGCAATTCCGGCCGCATCACCATAACGGATGCCAGATTCACAAGCTGCTTTTGACCGCCGGAAAGCAAGTTCACCTCACGAAAAACAAGATGTCCGATCCCGAAAAACGATACCATTTCCGCAATGCGTCTACGCATCGTTTCTTTATCCATACCAAGGCTTTCCGCACCGAATGCCAACTCATGCCATACGCGGTCTGTGACGATCTGACGATCGGGAGACTGCTGTACAAACCCAATTCGCATACTTTGCGACCGATGATCGATCGACGCAAGCGGCGCCCCCTCAAAAAAGACCTCGCCTGTGCAGGTTCCATGCGGAGTCATCGCTGTGCAAAATTGGCGCAGAAGCGTGGATTTTCCGCTTCCGGACGGACCGCACAATACAAAAAATTCACCTTTTTTGACGGCAAGATCAATGTCAGACAGTGCAGACCTTGCCTCGCCGGGATAAGCAAAGCTGAAGCCTTTCACCGAGATTGTTTCCATTTTACAACGTCGACCTTCGCAGAGCGAAGTCTCCTTTCTTTGAAAATTTTACTTTAACAATATGTCACGCCGCTGTATCGAACCGACGTGCGCCGTCTCTTACATCAAGCAAAAAAGGAAGCAGGAAAAACAAAACCGAGACAAGATGCATGCACACGACAAGCGGCGTTGTTTCAACAAAGGAAAGCATCGGATAGCAACGCATTTCGTATACCCCACACACCATGCCCGTGACCATAAAGAGTGCGCAGACGGTGATCAGCATCAACAGATTCCGATCTCGTTTTTCGAAACGGTAGAGAAAAAAGGACGTACGCTTCCCTGCTCCGTAGCCGCGGCAACGCATGGAATCCGCCGTATCGATCGCCTCCTCAAGAGACCATGTGATCACACCGGACAATACCGATGCATAAAATCGAATACGTCCCCTCACGCCGTGTATTTCTTGCTTCCAAAGAAGTCTGCGGGCATCGGCAACCGTTTTACAGCGCTGCGCAAAATGCGGGACCAAACGCATCGTCATACACAGGATCAGCGCAACCGAAGGTGAGATACGTCCGAATAAATACAGCAGCTTCTCATCGGTAATAACGTGCGAGATTGCAAGAAACCATGCAAGAACACAAATCAACAGCAATCCGGATATCCATGCAGATGCCAAGCTCTCCAATGTCAGCGGATTTCCGGTGGGAAAATACCAAAGAACCGTCATTCCGTCATGATGAAACAAAACATTGATCAAAACGGCGCAAAGCATCATCGGGAGCATATACAGGATACGGATCCCCACAGTCCTTTTTCCAAAAATACGGAAGCAGTAAAAAAGCGCGGCAAAAAACGAGCTTGCAAGCGTAATCGGGTGAGAGGAAAACATACACACCAAAAGGACAACGGAAAATAGGAAAGATTCACGATCGGATGATACGCAGAAAAGCAATCCCGCCCGTGCATTGGTCCGCCCCCTCTCATTACATAACAAACAATAAAAAACACCACGACAAACCGATGATATATCAGCGATAAATCGAGGCAATACACATCTACCAAATTATAACATGCAGAAAGCAATCTGTCAAGAATAACCGCAAAAAATGACCTGACCCCTTTTGTACCGCTGTTTCTTGACAAAAAGCTTTTTTTGTATTATAATGTCTGTGAATATCGCAAAGAAAGGATCGTATTTCCCAACGCAACGGTAAACATCTATGGCCCCAGTTTCTGCAATCAAAGAACACCTTGGAGATACAAAGCTTTACAAAACAATGCTGAAGATCGCCATTCCGGTCTCTCTGCAAAACCTCATCACGGTAGGCATCAATCTTCTCGATACGATCATGCTCAGTGAAATGGGTGATTCCCAGCTCTCTGCGTCCTCGCTCGCAACGCAGTTCATCAATATATTTATGATCTGCTGTATGGGGATCGGGATGGGAGCCTCTGTTCTGACATCCCGTTTTTGGGGTATGAAGGAGCTGCACTCGCTGAAAAAGGCTGTTACGATCATGCTGCGTTTTGTTTGTATATTCAGCCTTGTATTTACGGTTGCGACGATCCTGTTTCCGCAAGCGATCATGCGCATCTATTCCCCGGATACAGACATCATCCACTATGGCACAATCTACCTCAAATGGATGATCCCCACCTATATCTGCATGGGCTTTTCATTGACCTGCACAATTATTTTACGTTCTGTCGGCCAAGTACGTATCCCTCTCATCAGCTCTGTCTGTGCGTTTTTCGTTAATGTCTTCTGTAACTGGGTGTTTATTTTCGGAAAGCTCGGTGCTCCCCGTATGGAGATCGGGGGAGCCGCGCTCGGAACGCTCATTGCACGTCTGTTCGAGTTTTTGTTTATTTGCGGGTATTTTTTCTTTTTTGACCGCCGTATCAGATACCGTTTGAAGAACATCACGATGCGCTGCCGCGAACTGTTCTCTGAGTACATCCGCATCAGCATTCCCGTTCTCGTCTCCGACTCGCTTCTCGCGCTTGGCAACAATGCAGTTTCTATGGTCATGGGTCACATCGGTGAGACCTTTGTCGCTGCCAATTCCGTAACGATGGTCGTTCAACAGCTCAGCTCCGTCCTTACCGTCGGCATATCCAATGCAAGCGGTATTATTACAGGCCACTCCATGGGAGAAGGTGATTACAAAAAGGCACAAAAGCAGGGCTATACTTTTTTGATCATAGGGGGCGTGATCGGCGTATTCGCTTCGCTTGTCATTCTGATACTCAGAAATCCGATCATTCAGTACTACAACGTATCTGCAGAGGCAAAAGCCATTGCCTACGATCTTATGAATGCAATTCTCATCATTGTCATCTTCCAATCCATGAACTCCATTCTTACCAAGGGAGTTCTGCGAGCGGGGGGAGACACCAAGTTCCTGATGCTCGGTGACATCCTATTCCTTTGGGTTGCATCCATCCCCCTCGGTGCAATTGCGGGACTGATCCTTCATCTTCCTGCCTTCTGGGTTTACACATTTCTCAAAATTGATCAGATCATAAAATGCGTTTGGTGCTATTTCAGACTCCGCAGCGGAAAATGGCTCAAAAAGATCTGTCCCGCTGACAGTGAAAAGCAAACGACGCAAAACGCATAATCCCGAAAAAACCGCCTCTCGTTTGTCAATGAGTTCGTCTTATCCGAGAATTCCACACAATGAAAATTCCCACATACCAATTCAAACGGTTTGTGGGAATTTTTTATTTGTGTACAATAAACGTGTTATGCAAGCCTTCTCTGAGAAGAGACTGCGGCAAGACTGATCGAAAACGATGAAATACGTTTTTGGTTCGTGCGATAACGACCGGTTGGTGCGTAAAACAAACGAAAAGGCAGCTTATCGCCTCGTCCTCCGCAGCAGAAGACTTGTTTGATTGCGATTCATATTGCGGATCAATTGAGATTCATTCATCCCCTATTCTTTGATAAACCAAGCTGATTAACTCATCATCCTTTGATGAACGAATAAACCCCGCATTCTCAAATAAGCTCAGTGATGCAATGTTGGATTCATCAATAGCGATCTCGATTTTTTTATAGTCAAGTTGAAAAATATCCGTTTGAATGTCCTTCAAAACCGTTTTCCCTACCCCGACTCCTTGAAATTCAGGAAAAACCAATATATCCATAAATAGCGTCTCTCCTTGTTTTTCGAGATGAATCGAACCAATCAATCGATCATGATCGTATATCTTGTAAAAATAAACATCCGGGGTATCGGTAACATAACGAAAATAATTCTCACCAATACTGATATATTTTGAAATCTCGGGTAGTTCAAAAATCTTTTTCAGACAAGGAACCGCCGGATCATTTTCATTGAGCAACCGCTCATAAGTAAGATCACTCATGTTTTCCTTGTTTTTTTGGGAGCTTCTGCTGTTTCATCCAGATCTTCATGATCAGACGGTGAGGAAGCAGCTTTACGCCGAACACCTGAGCCTTTACCGGGAAGCCGTGGATCGAAACGTCCTTGTTTGTCTTATAAAGATCGTGAAGCGCGGTTCTTACGACATCCTGCGGCTCATATAGCACATTCATGTATGTAACAACAGGATCATCCTTCTGCTCTGCTCGATCAAAGAAATTCGTTTTTACCCAGCCGGGATTGACCGACATCACGCGGATCCCGCGCGGCTGCAGCTCCACATTCAATGCGCGACTATATGAGAGCACAAACGCCTTCGTGGATCCATAGATATTGAGATATGGGACCGGCTGAAATGCAGAGAGTGAGTCGATCTGCACAATTCTTCCGCCGCGCTTGATATACGGCAGAGAAAGTACCGTCATTGCAACCAGAGCCTTACAGTTGAGATCGATCATTCCAAGGGAATCGGAAAGCGAGATCTCATCGTACTTACCGAATTTTCCGTAACCGGAGCAATTGATGAGTGTATGGATATCCGGCTGCTCTTTTTCAAGGAGTGCCTGATACGCATCATAGCTCTCTTGCTTCGTCAGATCAAGAGAAATCACACGCAACGGTGTTTTTACCTCAGACTGCAAAGCGCGCAGCTTGTCCTCCGAGCGTGCGATCACCCATATCTCATCATACGACTCGTAGCGCTCGATCTGTTTAACAAATTCTCTTCCCATACCGGAGCTTGCGCCGGTAATGACTGCTATTCTCATACGTAACCTCCATACCGCTTGATAACAAAAGTATACCATGATTTCAAGTGCTTTTCAAGTAGTTCTCTGAAAATAAAAAAGGATCTCCGGTCAAAAAAGCCAAAGATCCTTTATTTCGTTACTTACTTACGCAGCAAGCTCATCCCTCGTACTGATATCCTGTCTGAAGCGCCTTGAGATTTGCCTCAAGCAGATCCGCATGCTTTGCGGATACGACCTTCTTCAGTACGTTTTCCATGTCGTCAAAGCTGATCGCGTTGGTTTCACGGATCATTTTACCGACCATGATCATATTGGCAAGTGTGGGAATTCCCGCATCGTTCGCCATTCTGGTTGCAGGAATATAAAATGCATCCACATCATCACGTACAACCTTACGCTCGATCAATGTACTGTCTACAATGATCTTTGCGCCCTTGACTGTAGCATTTTCATACTTATCAAGAGAAGGAAGGTTCATAACAAGCAGGATATCGGGATTGGATACAATCGGAGATCCGACAGGAGCATCACTTAAAATAACGGAGCAGTTTGCAGTACCGCCGCGCATTTCGGGGCCGTAAGAGGGCAGCCAACTGACCTCCTTATTTTCGTAAAGACCTTTATATGCAATAAACTTTCCTGCAAACAAAACACCTTGTCCGCCAAATCCGGCAATCAAAATCTGTGACAGCATCGATCAGCCCTCCTTTGCAGCGTTTTCTGCGGTCTTGTCTCTGTATACACCGAGCGGATAATACGGGATCATCTTTTCATCCACCCACTGAAGCGCCTTTACAGGTGTCATACCCCAGTTTGTGGGACAAGTGGAAACGACCTCGATCAGAGAGAAGCCCTTCCCCTCGACCTGATTCTTGAATGCCTTCAGGATCGCCTTCTTTGCATTTCTGACATTTTTGACATTATTAACGGCAACACGCTCGATATACTCAGGACCATCCAATGTGGAGAGCATTTCCGAAACACGGATCGGATAACCTGCAACACCGACATCACGACCGTAAGGGGATGTCTGTGTAACCTGTCCGGGCAGAGAGGTCGGAGCCATCTGTCCGCCTGTCATACCGTAGATTGCGTTGTTTACAAAGATGATTGTAATATTCTCATTTCTTGTTGCTGCGTGGACCGTTTCTGCCATACCGATGGAGGCAAGGTCACCGTCTCCCTGATATGTAAAAATGATATTCTCGGGCATGCAACGCTTCAGACCGGTTGCAACAGCAGGTGCACGGCCGTGTGCTGCCTCAACCATATCGCAGGAAAAATAATCATATGCCATTACAGAACAACCGACAGGTGCTACACCGACGGTGGTACCTTCAATACCCAATTCGTCGATCGCCTCTGCAACGAGTCTGTGAATGATACCATGTGTGCAGCCGGGGCAGTAATGCAGCGGCGTATCTGTCAATGCTTTCGGTTTTTCAAACACGATCATATTCTACTACCTCCTATCATGTATTGTCCGCAAGCTCGCTGATCTTCGCGAGGACCTCTTCCGGTGTGGGGATCATACCACCCGTACGGTTACACAGAAGAACAGGCTTTTTGCAAGAGGAAGCAAGACGGACATCCTCGATCATCTGTCCCATAGAAAGCTCTACGGAGACAAAGCCCTTGACCTGATCTGCTGCCTTTGCAATCACTTCCGTCGGGAACGGCCAAAGCGTGATCGGACGGATCAAACCAACCTTAATACCCTGATTTCTCGCAGCAAGAACCGCGTTCTTGGAAATACGCGCAGCAATACCGAATGCAACGACACAATACTCTGCGTCCTCCATCATAAAGGACTCATACATGACCTCGTTTTCTTCGATCTGACGGTAACGCTCATAACGCTCAAAGTTGGTCTTTTCAAGCTCATCGGGCTTCAGATACAGAGAGTTTACGATATTATGCTTTCTCGCATTTTTGGTACCTCTGACAGCCCAGGGCTTTTCGATCTCTGCAACATCAACATCAGGGAGTGCGACCGGCTCCATCATCTGTCCCATGGTTCCGTCTGCAAGCAGCATTGCGGGAACACGGTACTTATCGGAAAGGTCGAATGCCTTGATGGTAAGATCAGCCATTTCCTGAACAGATGCCGGAGCCAAAACGATCAGATGGTAGTCACCGTGACCGCCGCCCTTGGTTGCCTGGAAATAATCAGACTGAGAGGGCTGTATGCCGCCAAGGCCCGGACCGCCTCTCTGTACATTGACGATCAGCGCAGGAAGATCTGCACCTGCAATATAGGAAATACCCTCCTGCTTCAGAGAAACACCGGGAGAGGAGGAAGATGTCATTACGCGGAAGCCGGCACCTGCAACTCCGTAAACCATATTGATCGCAGCGATCTCGCTCTCTGCCTGTAAAAATGTACCGCCAATCTTGGGCATGCGCTTTGCCATATATGCGGCGATCTCTGTCTGGGGCGTGATGGGGTAACCAAAATAGTGGCGGCATCCTGCCTTGATCGCAGCTTCGGCAATCGCTTCATTGCCCTTCATAAGAACCTTATCTGCCATATCTTTATCTTCCTTTCCGTTTATTTTTCTACTGTAATGACACAGTCAGGGCACATTGTTGCACAGAACGCGCAGCCAATGCACTTTGTCTGATCAGTGATCTCTGCAGGAGAATGTCCTTTTGCATTGATCTTGTCTTTTGCAATGACGATGATTTTTTTCGGACATGCTTCGACACACAGTGAGCATCCCTTGCAGAGATCCGATTTGAATGTGACCTTTGCCATAATACGTTCCTTTCTTTATTCAACAATATCAAAATACTTTTTTTGCAGATCGATGGGAAAATACGGGGTATCTGTGTCTGCTGAAATGAGCGGACGATGAACGGTCGTCATCCGAACCGGAATCGCAGCCATTTCCGACAGACGGCACACCTCACGCTCTGTTGCAGCAACATCGGCAAGCGTTGTATGCGGTCCCAAATTGGAATTATTGATGATTGCCGTAAACGGCAGTCCCGCAGCTTGGGAGACCTCCTGCATCACAGCATACGCCTCCTCCGCCGTCTTTGTCAGCGGACGAAAGAAATTAACAACACAAAACATGTCGTAGTCGTTTTCCTCAAGGATATACGGTGCATATCTGCCAAGCGCGTATGCGCCGCGATCATCCCCGCCGACATCCAGCACCGCGTGATGGTCTGTACGTTGGACGAGGCTATACAGCTCCTGCGGAAGCGCGGGAAGGTCAACATTGCTGTTTGCAAATGCCGGTGAGATCAGTGGGATCCCTGCCGCCTCAAGCTCCTCGGCGCTGTCTTTGGTTCGGAAATACGGGTTCACGATATCAAGATCCGCAATTTTTGTCGGGATCCCGTCAGCCTTCATCCGAAGCGCGTAATTCACCGCAATATTCGTTTTTCCGGAACCGTAATGTCCGCAGAATATCGATACTCTTTTATAGGTCAAGCCTTGCATACCGGTTCTACCCAATTGTGCTTATCTTCCGACTTGCCCCACTGAATTCCGGTCAGTTCATCATAAAGCTTTTGTGTCAGTGCGCCGATCTCATTGTTCGATACGGTATAGATCTGATCCTTATAGGAGAGGTGACCGATCGGAGAAACAACTGCTGCCGTACCGGTACCCCAAGCCTCCTCAAGTGTTCCCTTTTCCGCTGCATCAAAGAGCTCATCAACAGAGATCAGACGTTCCTCAACCTCATATCCCCATTCACGGAGAAGCTCAACACAGGACTTTCTTGTAATACCGGGAAGAACAGAGCCTGTCAGTGTAGGAGTAACGATCTTACCGTTGATCTTGAACATGACGTTCATCGCACCAACCTCTTCGATATACTTGCGCTCGACACCGTCCAGCCACAAAACCTGCGTATATCCGCGCTCCTCCGCACGCTTACCTGCGCGAAGGCTCGCTGCGTAGTTACCGCCGCACTTTGCATAACCGGTACCGCCGCGTACTGCGCGGACATCCTCAGACTCGATCGCGATCTTAACGGGCTTGATCCCCTCTGCATAATATGCACCTACAGGAGAACAGATCACAACAAATGTCGCATTATGTACAGCATGAACACCGAGATGCGGATCATTACCGTAGATATACGGACGGATATACAGAGAGGTTCCGTCAGCATGCGGTACCCAATCCTTTTCAAGTGCAACAAGTGTCTTGAGAATATCGAGGCAAGCCTCCTCGTCGATCGTCGGCAAGCACAGACGCTCTGCAGACTGATTGAGTCTGCGGATATTTTCAAGCGGACGGAACATCGAGATCTCTCCGTTTGCTGTACGGTATGCCTTCATACCCTCGAAGATCTCCGCACCGTAATGAAGAACGGTCGATGCGGGGTGAAGCGCGATCGGACCGAAGGGTACGATGCGTGCATCGTGCCAACCACTGTCATCGGAATAATCCATGATAAACATATGATCCGTAAAGATCTTGCCGAAACCGAGCTTGGATTCGTCCGCGAGACGTTCCTTTGGTTGTGTTGTTTTGGTGATAGAAATTTCGTATTTCATTTGAGTATATCTCCTCTCTTTAATTGTTAATTGCAGCATTTATAACCGATTACGCATGATCTTTCCGCTGGCCGTCTTCGGAAGCGAATCGCGGAAGACAACAACACGCGGATACTTATAGGGGGCCGTATGCTTTTTGACGTAGTCCTGAATCTCCTTCTTCAAGGCCTCCGTCGGCTCTGTTCCCTTCACAAGAACGATGCTGGCCTTGACGACCTGTCCGCGTACCGCATCCGGCTCAGCCGAAACACCGCACTCCAAAACATAAGGCAGCTCCATGATGACGTTTTCAATTTCAAACGGACCAATACGATAACCGGAGGACTTGATAACATCGTCCACACGGCCGACATACCAGAAGAATCCGTCCTCATCGCGCCAAGCAGTATCGCCTGTATGATAATAACCGTCATGCCATACATCAGCGGTCTTCTCTTCATCCTGATAATATCCGGTGAAGAGTCCGCAGGGGGCACCCGCACTGACATTGATACAAATCTCACCGACCTCACCGGGCATCACCGGCTTACCCTCGGAGTCAAGCAGCACAATATCGTAAAGAGGAACCGGCTTACCCATAGAACCGATCTTGGTCTGCGTTCCGACAAGGTTGGCAAGTGCAACCGTTGTTTCTGTCTGACCAAAGCCTTCCATGATCTGAAGCCCCGTTGATGCCTCAAACTGACGGAATACCTCCGGATTCAGCGCCTCACCTGCCGTTGTCATATGTCTGATCGAGGAAAGATCATATCCCGAGAGATCCTCCTTGATCATCATGCGCAGCATGGTCGGCGGTGCACAGAAGGTCGTTACCTGATACTTTGCAAACATCGGCATGATATCTGCCGCATCAAAACGATCGAAATCGTATACAAACAGCCCTGCCTCACACAGCCACTGTCCGTAAAGCTTACCCCACGCAGCCTTCGCCCATCCGGTATCCGATATAGAAAGGTGCAATCCCTCGGGAACGACACCGTGCCAATATCTCGCTGTAATGAAATGACCAAGCGGATATTTATAATTATGCATTGCGATCTTCGGATTTCCTGTCGTACCCGATGTAAAATACATCAGCATCAGCTCATCACCGCAGGGGGAATCGTCTGTACGTTCAAATTTTCCCGTATACAAGCCGTATTCCTCATCAAAGGAATGCCACCCATCGCGCACACCGCCGACAAGGATCTTATGCTCAACGGTGGGACTGTTCGGGATCGCGAGATCGACCTCCTCTGCGACGCCGTCATCTGCCGTACAGATGATCATTTTGACACCCGCTTTATTGAAGCGGTATGTAATATCGTGCTCCTTGAGCTGATTGGTCGCGGGAATTGCAACAGCACCCAGCTTATGCAAAGCAAGCATCGAGAACCAGAACTGATAGTGCCTCTTCAGGATCAGCATGACACGATCGCCCTTCTGGATACCGAGAGATTTGAAATAGTTTGCTGTTTGCGAGGATGCGCGCTTCATATCTGCAAAGGTAAAGGTTCTCTCTGTCTTATCCTTTGCGACATGAACCATCGCGATCTTATCGGGCTTTTCTCTGCCCAAACGGTCGATAACGTCGAAGGCAAGATTGAAGCGATCCTCATTTTTGAAGGAGATTTCCAGCAGTCTTCCCGCCTCGTCCTCCTTGGGAATCACAAAGTCCTCCCATACACGGTACATGGTATCCTCCGTCTTTGCGGCAACTGCTGCCGTTTTGACGGGTTTTGTCAATGTTCCGTGCGCAAAGCCGGACACGGGCTCACTGGAAGGATTCAGTACGATCGCGTAGAAGATACAGTCCTGTCCCTCCACCGCCACCATACCGTGCGGTGTTGCAGAGTCATAATAAATAGAGTCTCCCTCATGAAGGATCTCAAAATGGTCACCGACCTGGACCTTGAGAGCACCGCGGACGACGATGTCACATTCCTGTCCCTCATGTGTTGTCAGCTCGATCTCCTGATTCTGTTTGCTTTCATCATAGTCGGAAATAACGTACAGTGGCTCTGCAATACGGTTCATAAAAGCAGACGCAAGATTATAGTACGTCATACCGTGCGCCTTCTGAATCTGCTGTCCCTCTCCGCATCTTGTCAGCGTATAGCCCTTCAGACGGGGGCTGGAGCCTTCGATAATATCGGTTACGTCGACCTTCAGCGCCAGCGCACAGCGATACAAAAAAGCAAAGTTCAAATCGCTTTTTCCCGCTTCGCACTGTATATATTCCTCCTCTGAGACACCGGTCTTCTGTGCCATTTCGGAAACAGACAGTCCAACGATCTCGCGAAGAACATGAATACGCTGCGCCATCTCTTGAATCTTCAGTTCAAGTCCTGTTGCTGTATGCATAACACATTCACCTATCCGACAAGGGACTCTCCCCTGCGGATCCTTTCCTCACCACGGTTCATCGTTTTCCAAAGCTTTGATCCGGAAAAAACAAGCCCGTCTCAAAGACATACTTTCCTTGAGACGAGCTATATTTCTATATCCCGCGGT
>JAFQMO010000062.1 GCA_017414385.1 Clostridia bacterium | reverse complement strand
TCGATCTGCGGAACGGTAGCGGTACAGTACTGATCGATATACCTTCCGTAAAGAAGCTCACCTGTGGGGAGCAATTCAGCCAACGCCTTATTGTACAGAACGATTTTACCTTCGGTGTCACAAATGGAGATCGGTGCATAAACACGGGATATGAAATCAAATGTCAGTGAATTGAGTGTTGGAGATTCCGCAGACCCGGGATCGGCATCGATCTTAAAGGAGAAGGCACGATGAAGAATGGCAATTACCCAGATCAAAAAGAGATATACAGCGATGAAAAAGAGCGAGGTCAAAAACGGCTTTGGCTCGTCGGAAAAATAGATCGTCAAAGAGATGGCGAGCATGGCTGGAATTGCCAGCAGCTTTTGGATCAGATGAATCCTGCTGCCGGGAGTCGTAAACAGTTTGACCTTTTTTCTGGACATGAAAACACTCCTTTCGAGAGAATTTCGAATGTGTTTATTCCTTTGGTATCAGGTAAGGAACGGAAAAAATCTCGCCGATACCGTCAACAACGAAAACAAAGGGGATAAAGGAGGGGGCAAAGAAAAAAGCCAAGACGATCAAAACGATCGAAAATATCAATGACCTTCTCTGCAAGGGATTTTTCGCACGGCGTTTCAGGGAGATGCATCCCATACAGAAAAGTCCCGGCAAAAGCGTGAGTACCATGTTGTTTGCAATATGATACATCATGGAATTGTCTGAAGAGAACATGCCGATGATAAAAAATACGATCAATAAAAGGGCGGTGAGACGGCTGACGCGGAAAACATAGCCGCGAGGATACAGCCGCGGGCAACGAATTCTGTTTGCGGTAAAGACATATGCGTTCACGGCAATCCATGCGAAAAACTGAACAGTGATCGCAAAAAAGCCGGGCGTCATGAGCTTCATTGCCGTGATGGATGCATCAAGAAGCTTTGCGGCAATTGACTGAAGCTCATCTGTGTTGAGTGCGGGGTTATCACGAAAAGAGGCACTCATGATCTCGTGCAGCTCGGTAAAGTATGAATTATAGAGATCACGAAGAATGGTTGGGGTGATCGTTCCAAAGGAAGAATAAACAAGAACCGCGAAAAGAATCAGTATCGTGATTGAAAGTGCAAACGCGGTAAATGAGATTGCAACGGTTTTCTTGGTTTTGTACATCATGGAGAAAACCAAGGCAAGCGCCATCGGCAGAGGGAACAGTGCGTAAAGTGCCGATAGAATGGACGCATCGATCAAGCCGGCAGCCAATGCTACAGCAATCGGAGCAACAAGCCAAAACAGAGAATGGTTCAGTCTATGATAGACTGCACATAATGCTGCGCAGATACATGCAAAAATGAGCGGAAAAAGAAGCCCCGGCACAAATACAGTGAGAAACGATGTCAGTGCAATGAAAACAAGCAGAAGAATTTTGATCATCAGCGGGACTTGATCGTATCCGGAAAAGAGAGACTGTTCGTTGCTGTTGATCTGTTTTTGGTTTTCGGGAGAAGAGAAATTCATAAGCAGCCTCCATTCAAAATTGCTGTTGTTTTCAAATAACAAACAAATAAAGAAATACTCCTATAGTATATCAAATTTTTCCGTTTTTGTAAATAGAAATCATTGATTTTCTTCAAGAAATACGTTGTTGTCAACCTTGAAAACGAGCGTTCCCATTACAGGAGCGGAATACGAAAAATTTTGCATGCATTTTTTGTCGTAGCCTCTCGAACTTCGTCCGGTGTGATATTTTTGATCTCAGCGATTCTATCGATGACGTGGACGAGATAACCGGAGTGGTTGCGTTTTCCGCGATGGGGGTGCGGTGTGAGATAGGGACTGTCTGTCTCTATCAGGAGATTTTGAAGAGGGATTTCGCGAACGACATCGACTGACTGTCTTGCGTTTTTGAACGTTACGACGCCGGAAATTGAAATATAGTATCCGCGCTTTACCAATGCGGCAGCCATTTCCGCACTTCCCGAGAAGCTGTGAAGAACACCGCGTACATTCGGAAACTGACACAGCATATCCATTGTAGCACCGTGCGCATCGCGGTTATGGATCACAACCGGACAATCTGCTTTTTCCGCAAGCTGCATTTGACGTTCAAACCATAGCTTTTGAATATCACGCGGTACGGTGTCGTAATAGAAATCATAACCGATCTCTCCGATGGCCACGACCTTGGGATGCTTCAGCATTTCCTCAAAAAGAGAAACTGTTTCGTCTATGACAGAAGGATCGTTTGTGAGTGGACAGCTTCCGGGATACATACCGACTGTCGCATAGATCCTTGGATATTTTTCGGAGAGTGCGATCGCCAGGCGGGAGGTCTCAATGTCGGTGCCGATATCATTGATGGCGCCGATGCCGTCGGAAAACAGTGTTTTGAGCAGAGCGTCTGTATCCGTTGAAGGATCCTCTGTGAAGCGGCGGTCATGATAGTGTGCGTGTGTGTCAAATATTGGATAACGATTCATTTCGATCTCCTTTGGAATTATGACAAAGAACGGGGAATCGTCTGACGATTCCCCGATGTTTGTAAATGATCAGCGAATACGGGTTCCGACAGGCATCTCGTCGGGAAGGAAGACCACACGGATCTTATCATCTTCGCCGCCGGCAAGAATCATGCCGCAGGATTCAACACCTCTGAGCTTAACGGGGGCGAGATTCGCGACCATGAGAACCTTTTTTCCGATCAGATCATCCGGTTTGTAGCATTTTGCAATACCGGAAACGACCTGACGGACCTCAGAACCGAGATCGAGCTGCAGCTTAAGCAGCTTATCAGACTTTGCGACGGGCTCGCAGGCGGTTACCAGTGCGCAGCGGAGCTCTGTCTGCATAAATGCATCAAACGTGATTTGAGGCAGGGAAGGGTCGGATTTTGGAGTCTGTTCCTCGTTCTTTGCCTTCAGTGCGGCGTTTGCTGCAGCACTTTCCTTGGCATTTTGCTTTTGCTCTGCTTCAATCTGTTCGATGAGCTTCTTTTCGTCGATGCGTGCAAAGAGTGCCGATGCTTCTCCGACGGCGGTTCCGTGCGGTAAGGAGCCCCAAGCAACCTCTCTGCAGTCGGAACCGATCTGCGCAAAGATGGCATCGGCGGTCTGCGGGAGAAGCGGAGTCAGCATTGCGGCACCGATACGAATCATCTCAAGCAGATTGTACATGACCGTGCCGAGACGATCTCTCTGCGCCTCATCCTTTGCAAGTGTCCATGGTGTTGTTTCGTCAATATACTTGTTTGCGCGGGAGAAGAGCTCGAAAAGAACCTTTACTGCATCGGCAATGTGATAGGAATCCATCTGTGCAACAAAATCACGGTATGTCTGTTCCGCGCATTGCTTGAGCTCACCGTCAATCGGTGCGGAACAGACGGGGGCAGGAATGATACCGTCAAAATACTTTTTGGTCATGGCAACCGTACGGTTAACAAGGTTGCCGAGATTGTTCGCAAGATCGGTGTTATAGCGCTTGACAAGGCTCTCGATGGTGATATTACCGTCGGAGTTGTAGGGCATTTCTGCAAGACAGTAATGACGTACACCGTCAACACCGAATTTTTCCACGAGCTCGTCAGCATAAAGAACATTGCCCTTGGATTTCGACATCTTATCGTTTCCGAAGAGGAACCAGGGATGTCCGAAGATCTTTTTCGGCAGCGGCTCACCGAGCGCCATCAAAAAGATCGGCCAATAGATGGAGTGGAAGCGCATGATATCCTTGCCGATAACGTGTACATCGGCAGGCCAATATTTGCTGTAAAGCTCTCCCTTTTCGTTCACACTGTAACCGAGCGCTGTAATATAGTTGGAGAGTGCATCCAGCCAAACATATACAACATGCTTATCATCAAAAGTAACGGGTATACCCCATGTGAAGGATGTTCTGGAAACACAGAGATCCTGCAGTCCGGGCTTGATGAAGTTGTTGATCATTTCCTTTTTACGGGATTCGGGCTCAATGAAATCGGGATGGCTTTCGATATATTCAAGCAGACGATCCTGATATGCACTCATACGGAAGAAATACGCTTCCTCCTTCTTTTTGTGCATCTGTGCGCCGCAGTCAGGGCATTTTCCGCCCTCGGCCTGTGTTTCCGTATAGAAGGATTCGCAGGGGACACAATACCAGCCCTCGTATTCATTCTTATAAATATCGCCCTGCTCGTAGAATTTTTTGAACATCTTCTGGACAGCTGCGACGTGATCATCGTCGGTGGTACGGATGAACCGGTCGTAGCTGGCGTTCATGAGATTCCAGAGCTTTTTGATTTCATCTGAGACAGAGTCGACATACTTTTGAGGAGTAATCGACGCATCGTTTGCAAGGACCTCGATTTTTTCACCGTGCTCGTCTGTACCGGTCAGGAAGAAAACATCGTAACCCATCATACGCTTATAGCGAGCGACAGCATCGGTCATGATCACCTCATAGGTGTTTCCGATATGCGGTTTTCTGGAAGCATAGGCGATAGCGGTGGTGATGTAGAATTTTTCTTTGTTGTTCTGATTCATAGCGATAATTCCGTTTCTCGGCGTTGATTTCGGTATTGTGCTTCGCAGACGCCGACTGCGAGAGATATTCATTCTTCTGTCAGTGTATAACAGAAGCTGAGGTACAAAAACAGGGTGTGCGGGAGTACGTAGATAAAAAAGAATACCCCGACACTCAAGATCGATGGGATCAAAAGCAGCAGAATGGATAGAAAACCAATGACTGCATCTTTTACTTGACCCTTTGTTGCTGCATGTGCAGCCTTGAAGCATTGCGGGATCGAACGTCCCGGATACTTGATTAACAGGTACGCTGCAGGTGAAAAACGAATGAGCGGGATCAGTGCGCAAAAGAACAGGAGCAGCGTAAGCATCACGATGATCACAAGAAGGACCGGTTTCGTAAGCAAAGAAACCTGAAAATGGGAAGATAATTCGCAGAGCAGGTCATATGAAAAATAGGTAAAACAGCCAACCAATACAAAGATGAGCAGCAGCGACAGGAGCAGAAAGGCGCCGCTGATCGCACGCAGCATCGTCTGTATGGATGCATAACCGGAAAAGATTACAGCGATTGGGGGCGTGGTCGGCGAATCATTTTGATATGCGAGATAGAGATCGTAAAAAAAGGTGAGACCTCCGAACAAAAGCGGCGTCAGAGAGAGCACGATAATGCAGGAGAAAAGAATCACACAGACGGTTGAAACAGCTGTGGGAAAGCTGAAATATGAAAGTGTATGCGCAAAAAACGTGAATGCGGAGCTTGCAAGGAACAGAATACCGCCGCAAAAGAAAATGACGAGGAAGCTTGTCAAAAGCGCTTGGATCCAATTGGAACGGTAAAAAAGTGCCTCAGATGCACTCTGTCGGATCCTTTTCCGCCGTATTCCGGCGACACGATTGGTATAGGATCGATCCATATGCAAACCCGTCCTTACGGTAAGCAGGAGCAGAATACACGGTCGATCTCTGTGGAATCGGGCTTCAAAAGAAGCAGATCGGCGCGTTTTCCGCATTCAATAGAGCCGATCCTAGAATCAAGTTCGATCATGCGCGCAGGAATGATCGTTGCATAGGGAAGTGCCTGTGCAAGGGAAATGCCGCAGAAGCGCATAAGGTTGCGAACGGCATCCAGCAGTGTGATGGTAGATCCTGCGATGGCCCCCTCCGTATTGACAGCCTTTCCGTCACGGACAAATACCTTTTCACCGGCGATGCTGTACTCTCCATCGGGACAACAGGTGGCACTCATGGAGTCGGTGATCAGTACCAATCGATGCGGCTGCTTTGCTAGATAAGCAAGCTTGACGATCGCGGGATGCAGGTGGAAACCGTCGGCAATGATCTCGCAGTATGCATCCTCGGAGGTGAGCGCTGCAGTTACGGGACCGGGATTTCGATGATGAATCGCGGGCATTGCATTAAAGGTATGAGTGAAGGATGTAATGCCCCACTCGATTGCATGCATCGCGGTATCATAATCGGCATCGGAATGAGCGAGTCCGACGGTGGCACCGTACATACGTGCCGTTTTTATAAATTCTTCACCACCCGAAAGCTCAGGTGCGCAGGAAATATGAACATGCAGGGGATCACAATGCTTTAGAAGTGTGAGAAGCTCGCCTTGATCCGGCAGTGATAACAGATCCTCTCGGTGTGCACCTCGGCGTTTTGGATGCAGATAACGTGCCTCCAAATGAATGGCATCAAATCCTGCCGCCTTGACATTTTCAATGGCAGACTCGATCTGTGAAAAAGGGGCTGAGGCGATGGTCGGAACAACGGTCGTCGTTCCCTGTGCTGCGTAGGACATGCGCATCTTTTTCATTTGATCTGCGGTTGCACTGTCAAAATCGTATCCGATACGTCCGTGAGAGTGTACGTCAACAAGACCAGGGATGAGAGCAGCACCGTGGGCATCTACAACAGATGCATTTTCACAAATGATCTCATCAGCAGAGATATGCTCGATCAAGCCGTCCCTGATCAAAAGATTTCCTCCAAAAAAGGAACGATGGCTTGTATCATAGATGCTTGCATTGTTTATGAGCAGGTTACCGTTCATTTGTATCCCTTTCCCTTCCGACGTGTTGATAGGAACATATCGATCGTTCCGTCTTGTGATTTCGCAGAGATCGATACCGTTTTTTTTAGTATGATTTTCAATACTATATTTTACCATAAAAGTGCTTGTCTTTCAAGGACTTTTTCAGATTTTGTGATTTTTTTTGCGAACATATCCGCAAAAAGAAGTCGTCAACGAAAAAAAGATAAAAAAATTCATAAAAAACACTTTCCCTAATAAAGAATTCATGGTATAATATGTGTATTCGGTAAAGAATCCGTAAAGATAGATTAGGGAAGGTGAAGGCATATGATCCAAATCGAGCATATTTCCGTTATGAATTTTGAGAATGCGCTCAGAGGTATGCGTAATCCCATGAACAGTTGGGCAAAATCAGACAGCTATTATGATGAAAACGGGACCTATGTCATGGGGGAGGAGGATATCCGTCTTGCAGGAATTCTCTGCAAGTCAGGCTCCGATCACAGAAAATTTATTCGGCAGATCCTCGTTTCGATCGACATCACAGCGCCTCTTTATTGGTGGAAGGAATTTGATACATATAAGGTTGCAACCGTTGCCAATTCCACCTCCACCATGCATAAGATCCATGCAAAGCCCTTCTCCCGCGATGATTTTTCCACCGATCATATGGATGAAGAAACGCTTGTACAGTTTGATCTGGTCATTGCGTACCTTGAGCAGCTCCGAGCAAAGTATCTTGTCGATAAGGACAAGCGGTATTGGTACGATATGATCCAGTTTTTGCCCTCCTCCTACGATCAGCTTCGTACGGTAACGCTGAACTATGAAACGCTGACAAACATCTATTATGCGAGACGGCATCATAAGCTCGATGAGTGGCATACCTTCTGCGAGATGATCGAGTTTTTGCCGTATGCTGACGTGCTTATCACTTGTCATGATGAGGAAAAGAAATAATCACTAACCGATGAAAGGATGTTTCATCTGTGAATAACAATCAAAACAGAAACCAACGGCAGGTCTCCGATCAAATGCGAACAAGACAAGGCCGTGCGGCACAGCCTGCGGCATCTGCCTCTGTTCGTTCCGGCAATGCCAAGAGCTCCGTCGATCCGAAAAAAGCACAGGCTGAGGAAGCAAAGCGCAGAGCAGCAAAAAAAAAGAAGCAGCAGAAGGAGCTGGAGCGCCGCAAAAAAGCAGCGGAGCGAATGCGTCGGTATGATGAACGCTTTGAGCTGACAGACGAAGAAAAGGCGATCCGTGCCAAGATGCAGCGTGAGGAGCGCAGTTATCGAAATAAACAGAGAGTGAAAGCAGTGAAGACCTTCGTTGCTCGCTTTGTCATGTTTGTTTTGATGTTTGCGGTTCTGTTATCGATCAGTGTCGGAGCCTTTTATTGGAACCTTGTATACTGTGAGCCGAGTGCTCGGATGGATTTTTCCTATAAGGTCGGCTCAGCAAAGACCATGACAGTCGATCGTGATATCATGTTGCGCGGCGGAACGCTGTATTTGAATATGACACCGATCGTAGATCTGTTCGAGCTTGCTGTGACAGGGGATACGACTGAGCTACGATACATATCGCGTACCGATGGTGAGCATGTAAAGTTTACCATTGGTTCCACGCAGGTCTTTATCAACGGAGTAGAAGAGCGATTGACGGCTGCTCCTTTCCTTGACGGGAATGATCTTTATGTTCCCGCAGACTTTTTTGAGTCTTTTGCGGAGGGAATCGCGGTGTCCTATGATACGTCATCAAACCGCGTAACGGTCAGTCGGGTCGCCCATCCCGATAAAGCGAACACCTATATCGATCTGCGTTTTGTCATCCGCCCGGATGTACCGCTGATCGCACTCGATGAGTATAATGAATTCGGTAATACATCGCCGGTTGAGTTTGTTGCGGATCTTGATGTATATGAATCCTTTATGAATCCCAAAAACCGTGATGATTATCTCATTCTGGTCAACGGTACTTATCCGCTTCCCAACTCTTATGTACCGCAGACGATTGAGATTTCGGATATCCGTCGGGACGGACGTCCGCTGCAATATCTTGATAATGTTGCGGAAAAAGCCGCGCATGCGATGATCATGGAATTGGAAGCAAACGGACACCAGGGGGTCAATATTCTGCTTGGATACCGTTCGTACGATAAGCAGAAGAATTATTACAATCAGGAAATCAAGGCATATATGGAAACCATGAGCGAGGAGAAAGCAAAGCTTTCCATTGCCTCACGTATCCATGAGGCGGGATGTAATCCGCAGCAAGCGGGCCTTTCCATTGTAATGCATAATCTTGAAGAGACAAGCTCGGCCTTTGCGAGAGAAGCGGCATATGCGTATCTTGCGGAGAATTGCTGGAAGTTTGGATTTATTATCCGCTATCCTTCGGACAAGGTTTCCGAAACAGGTATGGAATTTCAGCCGTATTTCTTTACATATGTAGGACGTTACCACGCAATGCGTATTTGGGAACAAGGGCTTTCTATGGAGGAATACATTGCTCAGCTGGAGCAAAAGGGCTATTTTGGAATGTCTTATGAGGATTTCAGAACAGAGCTTTTGAATCGCGCCAACCAATAGAATTGATGCGGGTATCGCAGCTTTTACTGCGATACCCGAAAATTTTTTTGAAACATAAAGATATTTGTATAAGTCTGTAAACGAAGGTCAACAATAGGATCAACGGCAAAACCTTCAAAGCCATTTATCCATGAAAGGAAGATCCTATTTATGAAGCAATCAAATTCTGACAACAAAAAGCATCTTGCATTGGCGGCAGTATGGTCCGCAGCGATTTTGGCTGTGGCAACCATTGGATTGTTGATGTTTTTCTCCGCCGCTTCCAGACGCACCAAGGTACAGCCCCCGGAAAAGACCAAGGAAACCGAAACACAAGCAGTCCCGACAAGCCCTGTGATCGAGGACACCGATGACAGAGAACCCTCCGGCTGGTTTTCACCTGCAAATCCGTTGGATACAGAGGTGTTAACGGAAAAAAACACCGTGGATCCGCAGGGGGAAAAAACAGAAGAGGTTGATGCAAAGGTCCCTGCAGTCTACGCAAAGGAGGATGTTTTTTCATGTATCATGCCCATCAACGGTACGGTTATGAAAGAATTTACCGGTGACGTTGCAGTATATTCTCTGACGATGAATGATTACCGTGTCCACAACGGCATCGATATATATGCACCGGTCGGAACCAATGTAAAGGCGTGCGCCGCAGGTACTGTTGAGCGTGTATGGGAAGACCCGTTCCTTGGTTACTGTATCCAGATCCATCATGGCGGTGATATCCGTTCTCTGTATACCAATTTATCTGATGAATTACCGAAGGGGATGGAGGCAGGTACAACAGTCCTTGCCGGAGATGTGATCGGCGGAGTCGGTGACAGTATGGCGATCGAAATGGCAGACAGTGATCATTTGCATTTTAGCTTGATGATCGACGGTGCTTATGTTGATCCGCTTGCATATATGTCCAATTATATGTCCGATCTGACACCTGAATATGAATCGTAAAAAAAACGTGATACCGATGTCGGTATCACGTTTTTTTATCAAAGATTTCAGATCAATAACCGGAATCCTCATAAAGATCGAGGAACGTCGGTAATTTTACGTTAAACATACGTTCCATGGTGGTCCATTTGGAGGTGAGCGGCGTCTTGGGTTCATCCGTTAGGCTGCCCCATGTCGTATACAAGCCGGTAAGGATATCGGTATTGAACTGCTGTGCGAGATGGAAGGTGCGGCCGCGCTCAACATAATCCATCATCTTCGCTGTCTGCGGCTCCTTGGAATATCTGCCCTTGAGCGCAGCATCAAAGAAGATCGGATATACGGTGCGGTAGCTCTCGCATGCCAAAGCTTCAACGATCGTTCCGACAAAATCGAAATCGTCGGGATCAACGGTCTTGGGGAGCGCAAGCAGATAATATTCGGGGTCGGGGGCGGTCAGATACGTTTCCTGTTTTTCATCATATTTTGGCATCGGAAGGATGGAATACTGATCTTCCATGGCGCGAAGGTTGTCAAAGCACTCAGCCAGCTTCATTGTTGTGAAAACACTCAGACCGTCGACGAACAACGCAACCTCATTGGGCTCATCGGTCCATCCGATAACATTGACACCGTCTTCTGCAAAGAAGTCTCTGACCTTGTCAAGCGCAGCGACTGTCATATCGTTGAGGAGATTGGGGGTAACGGTACCGTCTTCATTTTGGATCAGGAACTGATGGCCGAAGGAGGGAAGATACGCAGAGAGCGCTTCCGAACTGTCATCGCAAATGGTGTAACCGTAAAGGTCTTCCTGGTCACGTGTATTGTTGAGGTTGAAATCTTCATAGATATCCTTGGAGAGGGTAACAAGCTGATCAAATGTCCATGTGCCGTCCTCGACCATTTGATAGAGATCTTCGCTTTGGTATCCGTAGTTTTGAAGGAGACGGGTGTTGAAGAACGTTGCGTAAGAGCTGGTCAATGTCGAAACACTCAAGTCAGAGGCGAGCGTGTAGAGAAAGCCGTTGATGGTGTTGCTCTCATTGCCCCTCTGATTATAATAGATGGCATCAAGATTCATGATTTCAACATCATGCCAGTTATAAAGGAGCTTGTTGCCGATGAACTTATACATTCTATCGACACCGTATGAAAACACTTCGGTAAAGTCCTGATCTGTCTGGATGGCTTCAAGAATACCGCTGGAGCCGCCGGAAGACTGGCCTAGTGTAATGAAAACATTGAAACGCTGCTCGATCTTGAGATTTCTCTTGTAAACGGCATCGTTACAAGGATCACCTGTTTCACCCTCTACGATAAATTCGGGAACGGGGAGTCCCGTGGGGCAATCCATACGAAACTCGCGTTGATTATAGTCAACATCTTTAAGACCGTCGGTAACAAGCAGACGAATCTCAGCGGGCGTCAATTCTTTGCTTTCATCCGATGTTGCTTCCGTTTGTTTTTGTGTCTGTGCCTCCGTTTGACTGTCCTTTTCCTCGTCCTTGGTATCTGCGCCGCAGGCAATCAGAGAGGATCCTACCGTGAGGAGTGTGAGCATCCATGCTATTGTTTGTTTGATGTTCATAACTACGCGCTGCTTTGAGAAGCAATCCTTTCTTGAAATTGAGTTGACGGCAACAATCTTACATGTACCATCATTCCCATTATACACCATATTATCGTTTTTGTAAAGTGTTTTCGAGAAATTTGAGAAAAATTTTATGATTTTTACAAATTACAGCTTTGTACATCATTTGCGAACCGGACAAGTCGGTCATACAGAGTCACATCGAAATTCTGCGGAATTTTTTTTGTTTACCACCGTTTTCCATGAATCTTCTCGTCATAAAGTGAGGTAAATACAACGGCATCCACAGGAAACCAGATGAGAAGCAAGGTGCAGATATGCGTAAATGTCTCTGAAAACTGCTGAAAATTGTATTTGATGCATACATAAAACAGCGCAACGAAGATAAGCGCAAGCGGCACAAGCAGCTTATAGTGACCGCAGACAGCACGGATGACACAGAAAACAAGTGCAGCCCAGAAAAGTGATTCCGCAAGGAGCGCAGCTACGGCGGAGAGACCGACGTTCGGTATTTGCAGCAGAAAGCCTGTGACGAGCAGAAGCACCCTGACAATTCCCGTCAGTATGACGGGGTAGATGAGGGAGGTAACATCCTTTGCCGCATTTTTATATATCGTAACGGTGTGATAGGTCGCGGCGGAAAGCGTGAGAATGGATGAGATGATTGCGAAAGCATCGGCTTTCGAAATGGCAGTAATGATGATATATGCCTGCATTGCGGCGAGTAAAACATACACAAATACCATGTGACGCAGCTGCTTCGACTTCGGACGGATCAGGAGAGGAGATGAAAATCTTGGAAGTGTGATCATTCTTCGTCCCCCTGTACAGCAGCTGCCTTTTTCTCAAAGATGCGGGGAAGAGATTCGGTGAACGGAGGTCTTGCAATACCGTACTCGGTGATGATGCCCGCGATCAGTGTATGGTCCGTGACATCAAAAGCAGGGTTATATACCTTGATATCCAGCGGAGCCATTCGTTTTTCATACCAGAGCTCGGTGACCTCGCTCGGATTTCTCTGCTCGATAGGAATATCCTCTCCCGTGGAGCATTGCATATCAATGGTTGCGGTCGGTGCGCAGATGTAGACGGGAACACCGTATTGCTTTGCAACACATGCGACAACGGAGGTGCCGATTTTATTTGCGGTGTCACCATTTGCGGCAACTCGGTCACAACCGACGAAAACGACCTGTACAAGTCCCTGCTTCATAACAGCAGCGCTCATGTTATCACAGATCAGCGTTACATCGATTCCTGCATGGTGAAGCTCATATGCAGTCAGACGAGCTCCCTGTAAGAGCGGGCGTGTTTCGTCCGCAAATACATGAAGGCGGTAACCGCGCTCATGGGCAAGATAGATGGGAGCAGTTGCAGTTCCATAGCTTGCTGCGGCAAGACGGCCTGCATTGCAATGGGTAAGAACGCCGTCGCCGTCGTTTACAAGGGTAAGTCCGTACTCGCCGATGGCACGGCAGACACGGATATCCTCTTCCTTGATCTCCTCACATTCCGCACGTAATAACGCAAGGATTTCATCATTGTTCTTTTGGCGGTTTGCAAGATAAACACGTTCCATGCGGTCAAGTGCCCAGAAGAGATTCACCGCTGTCGGGCGTGAAGCCGCGAGATAAGTCTTGCTTTTTGCAAGTGATTCTGTCAATTTTTCCGGTGTGATTTGTGGATCAGCAGAGACAAGCTCCTTTGCAGCAAGATAGTATGCCATGCCGGCGGTGATGCCGATCGCGGGTGCGCCGCGGACACACAAACGGTAGATCGCATCAAAGATCTCCTCCTGCGTTTTTAAGACAGCCTCCGTACATACAGCGGGAAGCTTTGTTTGATCGAGGATCACAATGGCACTGTTTTCGTCATCGAGACGAACGGTTTCAATCTCGAAAAACTCTTTTTGTTTCATAGAAGCCACCTCGTTATCATTTGAAATCGGGAAAGAGGATGTCATGGGGACATCCTCTTTTTTGTTTATAAAAGATTATTTGACAAGATTTTTGACATCGTCAAGACAACGGTTGATGAATGCATCAACAGACATGACACCCTCGTCACCGTTCTTTCTGGAACGGACAGCGATCATGTTTTCATTCATTTCCTTATCGCCGATAACGAGCATATAGGGGACCTTTTCAAGCTGAGCTTCACGGATCTTACGTCCGATCGTCTCATTGCGGTCATCAACGTCAACACGCAGACCTGCAAGCTCCATCTGCTTCTTCAAGCCGTATGCGTAATCAGCATGCTCACCGCCGATGGGCAGGATCTTGACCTGTGTGGGTGCGATGAACATCGGCATTGCACCGGCATATTTTTCGATGAGGAGAGCGAGTGTTCTTTCGTAACAGCCGAGAGAGGTACGGTGAATGATATAGGGTGTTTTCATCGTGTTGTCGGAATCGACATATTCCATACCGAACTTCTTGGCAAGGAGCATATCAATCTGAATGGTGACGAGCGTATCCTCTTTTCCGAAAACATTCTTGTACTGAATATCGAGCTTCGGACCGTAGAACGCAGCCTCATCGATACCGATGGCGTAGTTGATATTGTTTTCGTCCAAAAGACGCTTCATGATACCTTGCGCTTCATCCCACTGCTCGGGAGTACCCTCATACTTGTCGGTACGCTTTGGATCCCACTGAGAGAAACGGAAGGTGCATCCGTCAAGAAGTCCGACGGCATCGAGCATATAGATAGCAAGATCAAGACAGCCCTTGAATTCCTCTGCGAGCTGTTCCGGACGGAGAACGAGGTGTCCCTCGGAAATCGTAAACTGACGGACACGGATCAGACCGTGCATTTCGCCGGAATCCTCATTACGGAACAGTGTTGACGTTTCGCCAAGACGCATCGGAAGCTCACGGTAGGAGCGTTTTTTGTTTAAGAATACCTGATACTGGAAGGGACAGGTCATAGGACGGAGCGCAAAGCATTCCTTTGTTTCGTCATTGGGGTCTCCGAGAACGAACATGCCGTCAAGATAGTGATCCCAGTGACCGGAAACCTTATAAAGCTCTCTCTTTGCTATCAGAGGCGTTTTTGTCAGAAGATAGCCGCGTCTTTGTTCTTCATCCTCTACGAACCGCTGCATGAGCTGAATGGTACGTGCGCCCTTGGGGAGAAGGATGGGGAGGCCCTGTCCGATATAATCGACGGTGGTGAAAAATTCAAGTTCACGGCCGAGCTTGTTATGGTCTCTCTTCAGTGCCTCTGCCTGCTGCTCAAGATAGGAATTCAACTGATCCTTTGCAGGGAACGCGGTACCGTAAATACGCTGCAGCTGCTTATTCTTCTGGTCTCCCTTCCAATACGCACCGGTGCAAGCCGTGAGCTTGTACGCCTTGACGATACCGGTTGCAAACAGGTGCGCACCTGCACAAAGATCAACAAATTCCCCTTGACGGTAGAAGGAGATCTCCTCACCCTCGGGAAGCTCTTGGATCAACTGGACCTTATAGGGCTCATCTCGCTCGGTCATAAACGCGATTGCCTCATCGCGAGGAAGCACAAAGCGTTCAATCTTCAGATTCTCCTTAACGATCTTCTTCATTTCCGCTTCCAATTCACGGAGAATCTCTGCAGAAAAGGGAACGTCACTGTCAAAGTCATAATAGAAGCCGTTATCGATGGTAGGACCGATCGTC
>JAFQMO010000061.1 GCA_017414385.1 Clostridia bacterium | reverse complement strand
CAGATCGGGATGCGTTTCTTCAATCAGCTTTGTCAGTGTATCTGTAAAACGAATATACGAGTGTTGTTCGTCTCCGATCTCATCATTTGCAAGCTGCGGATCGGTGAGGTTCAGGATGATAAAATCCTTGTCGGGTGATTTTGTCAGAAATCTCATTGGTAACCCCCTTTTCTTATTGAATGTACTTAATGATCGGAAGATCAAACGATACTTGCCGTATCGATAAATACGTGCCCAAGCGAAACGGTGCCGTCGGAATCAACTGCAAGCACAGTACCGCCGTTGAGTCGGGGGTCCCAGGAACACCCGCTGCCCGTTTTGAGCGTATATGCGAGTGTCACACCGCGATACTTGACAACCGCGTTGTTCAGATGGTCATGTCCGACAAGAACGGTTCTTGTGTGATCCTTTTCAAGAATCCTATCAAACTGTCCGCCGTCGTATTCACATGAGGAAATGCGTCCCTTGGACCAAACACCGAGGGAGTCCTCGTACCCCTCATTCCAACAGTCCTGCTGCATTTCTTTTTGTACGGGAACCGATTTTGCATCGATGCCCTCTTTGAGTGCCTTGGCGCAGGCTTCCCTGTATACATAAAGGGGGACGTGTGTCAGAATCGTGGATTCTGTACAGCCGATCTTACGTAGGTTGTCGACCATTTGAGAGTACCATTCCATTTGCTGCGGGAGAAGTTCTCCGTAGCATTCTCGGATCTCGCCGTCCTTTGCGCAAAAGGTTGCGTGGTCATGGGAATCCATCAAAAAGAGCGAGTGTATGATCCTGCCGTTCTCTTCGATGCCGACGGTATAATTTCCGATGCCGAGCACAGGGTCTCCGTATTCGAAGATACAGTTTTTCATTTGGCAGAAAATGTCACAAACTACCCGGATGGCATCGGGCTCTGCTTCGTAATCGTGGTTTCCGAGAACCGGTGCCCACGGAATATCGAAGCTGTCAAAAAGGTTTATCAGCTTTCTGTATGCGGCGAAATTGTCGCCGTAGGAGATATCGCCCGTAAAGGTGATCAGATCAGGCTTGGTTTGCGCGATCAACTGCGTGACGGTATAGGCGAGACGGCGATATTGGATATGATCATCGCCGATCTCAAAGTCCTCAAGCTGTGTATCCGAAAGATTTAAGATGATAAATGGCTTGTCGTTTCTCTTTTGAAAGACTTTCATGCTTTTATTCCTCTTGGTTCGGTATCGTCCGAAAGTCCTTGACAGTACGTGTTTCTACTGCTTTGGTATGGTACAGAGCGCCTCTGCAAATTGATTTGCAATCATACGGTAACCGTTTTCGTTGAAATGCAGTCCGTCCCATGAAAACACCGACTCTTTTGTCATATGATCGGTGATGACGGAAAAGACGTCTGTGAAGATAAGGGAAGGTTGCCCCTCTGCCAGCTTTGCCGTACAGTCACGGATCTGCTTGTTGAATGTGAGGACGGCAGATGTGAATGATGCGGAGATATTGGCAGGCGGAACCGATGCTGCAATGACGGCACCGTTCTGCGGCACGGCAAGCATCAGCCGCTCGACGAGCATCTCCCAGTTCGACACAAGCTGTTGGCAGACATCTTCCGAAAATGCGTGACAGGTAAGCATAATATCATTGGTACCGATCATCAGAAGTATGACATCGGGACAGTATTTGCAGAGCCACGGCTCCACATTATCAAAAATCCCGTAATACGGATCGATGTGATAGATGTCACGGATCACGTATGCGTTGTGTCCCTCATGTCGGTAGAGAAGGGGGCTGCCGGCTTTGGTACTGCCTCCTGATCGCTGCGATCCGACAAAGACGAAACGAAACGAGGGGTCTTGTGCAGCAATGACAGAACAAAGGATTTCGCGGTAACCGGTGTGAGCGGATGCTGGGATACTGAGATCCACGCCGTTTGTCAGGGAATCTCCGAGCGGCATGATCCGAATCGGTTGTGATTTCCCTTCTTCGGTGAGATACCAGTAACATGAAATATCATCACCGTTTGTGTCCTCTGCGAGCACGGCGGTATTATGGCTGCCGTGGTCGTTATCTCTGATGTACTCGCCGTTTTCCGTACGGAGACGGTATTTCTGCTGTGCTGCGGGAAGTATTTCTATGATCTGCGGCGAATCACTCTCGATCAATGCGCCGTTGAGGACACGGTAATATACGTTACCGGTCTCATCGGTGATCATAAAATGGGTTTCACCTTGGTCGACGGCGGTGAGTTTAAAATATTCGTTTTGTTCAAATCGGATCATGCGTCCCGTATCGCAATTCATGAAGGAGCAGACGGTGCCTGTGAGAGGGGGAGAATACATCTCCCCCGCTTGCACTGTATCATGCTGCCTGTCCGTTGGGACGGATATGTCGGTGATATCGCCCTTGTTTTTTACGCGGTTACAGGAGAGCATCAAAAATATGGATCCGATGATGACGAACAGAAGCAGACGCTGTCCCTTTTTGCTGCTTTTCGGCTCGGATTTGTATTTTCTCATATAAAAAAGTCCACGTCCCGACAAACCTTAAGATTTGCTCGGACGTGGATTGTCATGAAGATTTGATTTGATTATTCTGCTTCGACGATCTCAGCATCGGGCGCATTTTTCTTGACGCTCTCAATGCCGTTTTCGCAGCTTGCCTTACTCTTGTAACCCTCGGAGGTTGCAATGACCTCGCCGTTTCTTGCCTTCAGGCGGAAACGGAACTCGCCTGCCTTATCCTGGTACAGCTCAAACTTAGGGTGCTTGACAGCTTCAACATTCTCAACTGTCTGATCTTCAACACCGCCGACGCAGTTGTTCTTTACGCTGTTGACGCCGTTGAGACATGCATCCTTTGTGGTATAAACCTCAGAGGTTGCAATGACCTCGCCGTTGCCTGCCTTCAGATCAAACTTAAAACCGGTATTTGTCTGCTTAACTACAAATTTTCCCATAGGTGATCAATTCCTTCCTATAAATATTTTCTTATAAGATAAAACCGAATGTGCGACGGAGAAGCCGTTTTCCAAAAGATGCCTTTCAATCCGAGAAAAACGGACACCCCATCCATCTTACTTGAATTATATCATACTAAAAACGATATGTCAAGTTATATTAAGTAGGATTTTGCTGAAAATTTTCATAATCTGATGGAAAAAAGTCTCTTCGATGTGTACATACTATCTGCAAAAAATACGGTGAGCATAAGGTCTATACAGCGTGAGCCGAGATTGATCAGCTGATATGTCCGAGAACCATAACGGAGTTCTCCGAAGAGGTGAAATTTGTGCGGAAAGCTTGTTTATTTGGAATACGTCTGAGCAAATACAATGAGTGCGGAAACACATTCGGGATATTTTGCAGCAAGCTTGACAGCAAATAAGCCACCGCAGCTCATGCCTACGGGAATACATTTCGGATAAAGTCCGTATGCAGTACAAATGCAGGAAACAAACCGTTTTTTCAGATCAAGACCCTCTTCCAAACACCAGGTCGATCGGTTTTCGATGAATGCAAGATGCCATCCCCGTTTGACCATTTCGATTTCAAAATTCGGAAAAGCATCGAAATACTCAGCTTTCAAAAGCCAATTTCGCTCTGCATTCGGTTTATCCGACAGGACAAGAAGTGCTTCTCTGCCTTCAAACAAAAAGTCGATACGGCGAAAACCGTTCCATGCGGCTTCTGTCATAGTGATACCTCCAATTGTTTTTTACATTATGTCACATTGGTTGTGAAAAGTAAAGAGCTGTTGTCCTTCGATGCGGATATGCAGGATGCTGTGCTGTTTGCATCTGAAAAAAAGAATGCTTCTCTTGCAGTACTTGACTGTAAGCAGAAGCATTCTCTATCGTTGCTTTATTTGCGAGGCTTGCGGATACGGTTGAGCTGTTTGTTGATCTGCAAAAGTTCTTCCTTTGTGAAGCTGATATTCATCATGCCCATCATACTTGACAGACGAAGAACGGTAAATCCGCCCATCATATCCATCAGACCGCCGTCTGCCTTCAGATCAACGTCAAAGCCGCCGGACTTTTTCTCCTTCTTGTTTGCGCTCATTTTCTTTTTGAGCTTCAAGCCCATTTTGAGGAGCCAGAGTTTTCCGCGTTTTGACTTTATGATGTCGGCGATCGTATCGTTGAGAGAGTATCTGCCCTCGATCTCGACAACATCAAACCAGTTGAGAACTGCGCCTGCCTCCTTGAGAACATAGTCCATGTTCTTTTCTGCAACCTTACGGATCGTTCCTTCGTCAGACAGTGCACCTGCCTTGACAACGACGGTGTATTCACCCTCCTCCTTCAAATCAAAATAAAAATGGAAGAAGTGATCGTCCGCGTTTTTTTTGCCGATGCTTTCACCATTGACAAAAAGCTCTACCTCGGGCTGATTGGAATAGACGGTGATCTTGGTCACGTCATCCGTACGGTCAATGTATCTCTTTCCGCACAGATGAACGAACGGTTCATCGGAAAGCCATGCCTTATATGCATAGAAGGCATCCTTTTTGTATTTTCTGTCCATGGTGACAAGACCCTTGTGGTTTTGACCGTTTTCACCGCCCTCCGCTCTGGCATCGGCACCGAAATCGAACATGTTCCAGACGTGTGTTGCCCAGATAAACTTACGGGTAAAGAGCTGCTTGATGAGCTCCTCGTGGTAGTATGCCTGATATTCCTCGGTATAGTCTCCCTGCTTGGGATCGCTTGTGTGCCAGTTCAGT
>JAFQMO010000060.1 GCA_017414385.1 Clostridia bacterium | reverse complement strand
GTAATCGGTGTGAGAGCAGCAGGGAACGGTGGGTGCGGAGCCGTCCTCAAGACCGAGGAAGGGGGAAGCGGTATCGTTTTCGTACTTTACACGCCATTCCTCGCATCGGAAGTCTGGGATCTCATACGGCTTGCCGCCCTCGAGCACGGAACGGTGACCGAGGATCGCAACAGATGCCATAACCGTCGCACTGTAAACATCGAAGGGATATTCGGGCTGCTTGCCTTTTTCGATGCACTCAATGAACATACGGGCAGTCAGATAATCGCCTCCGCCGTGACCGCTCTGAGTAATGAGATCCTCATCCTTATCATTCCATTCGGGCTCGTAGCAATTGATCTCCTCCATGCCCTCGGGAATGCTCCAATCGTTGTAGCGGAGCATGATCTTGTCTCCCATGCCGCGCAGATTTTCGATCTGACCGTCGGTACCGCATACACGGTAGGAGTTATGGTGCGCGCCGAATGAGCCCCAACCGACAACACGGAAGATGGAATCATCATCGTTCTTTGTTGTGATGATGGAGACGCGGTCTCCGTTGTTATCTGCAGTCGGAGCATCGGGTGCGGGCGGTGCGAACGAGCTGAATGCGGAGACGATCTTGGGGACCGCACCGGTTGCCCACATGATCGGACCGAGAGAGTGGGTGATGTAATAGGTACGGGGGAGATAGTTTCTCCAATGCTCTGGGAAATAGTTATAGATCTGCTTGAAGCCGATATCGTAATCGGATACGGGATGATTATATTCGCCCTCTGCATAAAGGAACTTGCCGAGAGTACCGCCGTCACAGACACGCTTGATCTCGCGGTTGAACTTCATCTGCGGATAATTCTCCGCAAGCATATAGATGGAGCTGCTCTTCTCAAAGGCTCTTACAAGCGCAACGCCCTCTGCCATGGTACCGTTACTTGTACATTCGGAGTATACGTGGATACCGCGCTCAAAGCACTTGATCGCATATTTTGCGTGATCGTGGAAGTAGTTCGCGAGGATGACGATATCAAGACCGTCGTGATTGATAAACAAATCAAAATCATCATAGCAGACAACGTTATCAAAGCCGAGTGCCTTCATGTCGTCGATTGCCCATTTTTTACGAGTTTTGTGTGTTTCCAGAATGGCAACGATCTCGCATCCCAGCTTTGCGAAGTTTGTAGCAAGGTCACTTCCGCGTCCTCCGCAGCCAAATACACCGATTTTGAGTTTTTCCATGAAAGAATTCTCCTTATGCAGACAGTATCGATAGAAAATAAAGGTTTCAAACTGCTTTCATTATATCATCGATCGTGGTTTAAGTCAAGGAATTTTCCGGAGATTCATCAAAAAACCTATCGATCATACTGTGATCGACGGGGATACGTTTTTGAAGATCAAAATTCTGCAGATCCCTTGGTACGGGGATAAGCTTCCACGTCACGGATGTTGGAAACGCCCGTGATGTACATGATCAGACGTTCAAATCCGAGACCGAAGCCGGCATGACGTGTTCCGCCGTACTTGCGTAGCTCCATGTACCACCAATAGTCCTCGGGATCAAGGTGGAATTTCTCCATAGCGCGCTCCAGATAGTCCAGGCGCTCCTCACGCTGAGATCCGCCGATCAGCTCACCGACACCGGGAACGAGCATATCCATTGCGGCAACGGTCTTGCCGTCATCGTTGAGACGCATATAGAAGGCCTTGATCTCTGCGGGGTAGTCGGTGACAAAGACGGGCTTACCGAAGATGACCTCGGTGAGATAACGCTCATGCTCTGTCTGCAGATCGATACCCCATTCGACGGGATAATCGAATTTCTGTCCGGACTTTTTCAGAAGCTCAACTGCCTCTGTGTAGGTAACATGACCGAATTCGCTGTTGACAAGTGCAGTCAAACGCGCGATGAGGCCCTTGTCTACAAAATTGTTGAAGAATTCCATTTCAGCCGCGCATTCTTCCATGACGTAGCGGATGACATACTTGATCATATCCTCAGCCAACTCCATGTCGTCTGCAAGGTCCGCAAACGCGATCTCGGGCTCCATCATCCAAAACTCTGCCGCGTGACGCTGCGTGTTGGAATTCTCTGCGCGGAAGGTCGGACCGAAGGTGTAGACATTTGCGTAAGCCATAGCGAAGGTCTCCGCCTCCAGCTGACCGGAAACGGTCAGATTGGATGCCTTACCGAAAAAGTCCTGAGACCAATCGATGGAGCCATCCTCACATCTGGGCGGATTTTCGGGATCGAGCGTGCTGACACGGAACATCTCGCCCGCACCCTCACAGTCAGAGGCGGTGATGATGGGGGTATTGACATACACAAAGCCGCGGTCCTGGAAGAATTTGTGGATCGCATATGCAGCGGTAGAGCGGACGCGGAACACTGCGTTGAAGGTGTTTGCTCTGGGACGAAGATGCGCGATGGTGCGCAGATATTCCAATGTGTGACGCTTCTTTTGCAGCGGATAGTCGGGCGTGGATGCACCCTCGATCTCGACATGCGTTGCCTGCAATTCAAACGGCTGCTTTGCATCGGGGGTAAGGATCAGTGTTCCCTCAACGATCAGTGCACAGCCGATATTCTGACGGACGATCTCCTTATATTCGGGAAGACGGCTGTCCTCCAGAACAATTTGCAGATTCTTGAAATAGCTGCCATCATTGAGCTCGATAAAGCCAAAGGCATTGCTTGCACGGATATTGCGCGCCCAGCCGGCGACGGTGATCGTTTTTTGATCAAAGGACGCCATATCCCGATAAATTTCTTTGATGCAGGTTCTTTTCATGATCTATGTTCATTCCTTTCACAAGAGAAGTAATTTACGACACTGTTTTTTGCCGTTCATTGAAAACGGTATAATAGTATTATATAACAAAGTACGCGAAAATGCAATGAAATTCCGAAAATTTTCAAGGTAAAAGCAAATTTTCGGCAAAAGCGGATGCTTTACGATACGATCGCTGCGTAGATCTGCAGGATTGCGAAGAGAATGTTGACAGCAATGATCACGCCGAGAATGACAAGCTGTGCACGCAGTGTACCGTCTTTATGATTCTTGTTTGCATGATAATGCTCCCACGTATACATACCGACAGCAGCGGCAAGTGCCAGCGGAGAAAGTCCGGGAATGAGGTAACCCGATGCCTCGGCAAAGACATATCCGCCCGCTGCAAGCGCAACGCTGACGACATAGACCAGGGTGACCCATGGGGATGTGCGGTTTTTGTTTTGTTTGTTTTTTTGGGGAGTCGGTTTTGCTGCCATATGTGGGATCCTATCCTTTCCGCGTTATCTGCAAGTTGCCATTATTTTATCATAAAAAATCGGATTTTGCAATGGTTTGATCTACTTTTTTCCATGATGTTAAAACCGTATTCACATATTTATTATAAAATAAAAAAATAAGATAAAAAAAGGGAGAGAGAATCGGATGAAGGGAAGCAGTACGTCGGGATATGCGATTCACATCGGAGATACGGTTTTGCCAAACGGACTGATGCTGGCGCCCATGGCAGGTGTCACAGACGGGCCGTTCCGTTCCGTTTGTGCGCGCTGCGGTGCGGACTATACCGTGACGGAGATGATCTCCGCAAAAGCGCTTTGGTACCATGACAAAAAAACAGCACTGCTTGCCCGTATTACAGAGGCACATATGCCGTGTGCCGTACAGATCTTCGGCTCGGAGCCCGAGATTATGGCATACGCGGCACAGGTTTTGTCCTCTCCCGAAACACCCTGTGAAAAAATGCCTGCGGCCATTGACATCAATATGGGCTGTCCCATGCCGAAGATCGTCAACAACGGCGAGGGGGCGGCGCTGATGCGGCAGCCGCCGCTTGCGGGACGGATCATTGAGGCGGTACGGAAGGCGACCTCACTCCCCGTAACGGTCAAGATCCGCGCGGGTTGGGACTGCGATCATAAAAACTGCGTGGAGATCGCACAGATTGCCGCATCACTCGGTGTTGCTTGTGTGACCGTTCACGGACGCACCAGGTCTCAGATGTATGCACCCGGTGTCGATCTTAGCTGTATCCGTGCTGTACGGGAGAGAATCGATGTGCGGATCCCTGTCATCGGAAACGGTGATATCTTCTGTGCGGAGGATGCACAGCGGATGCGCAGGGAAACGGGCTGTGACGGCGTGATGATCGCACGCGGCGCGTACGGTAACCCGTGGATCTTCTCGGAGATCCGTGCGGCGATGATGGGTGTTCCGTTTGCTGTGCCGTCGACCGAGGAGCGGATCGAAACCGCACTTGCACAGATACGGGAGCTTGTGCTTCTGCGCGGAGAATTCGCGGGGATCAGGGAGGGACGAAAGCATCTTGCCTGGTACACAAAGGGACTTGCAGGTGCTGCATCACTGCGTGCAAGGATCATGGCGGCACGCTCCCTTGACGAGGTGACGGCGCTTTTGTACACGCTTGCGGAAAAGAACGGTGCATTGAAAATCCATGAGGAAGAGACTGAGGTATGAAAACGATCCTTTTCTATGTCCGGCCGCATCTTGCGCGGATGTCGGGCGGTCTTGCAATAAAATTTATCGGAACGATCACGGATCTTTTGCTTCCGTATATCCTTGCGCATATCATCGATGAGATCGTTCCCACAAAGGACATTTTACAAACAGTGCTGTGGGGCGCTCTGATGCTTGTCTGCTCGGGCGTGTGTATGGCGGGAAACGTCATTGCCAATCGCATGGCGTCGGCGGTTGCGCGCGATGCTGCACGTGCGATGCGGCATGATCTGTTTGCACATACCATGCGTCTTTCCTGCAGACAGGTGGACAGCTATACTGTTCCGTCTCTGGAATCGCGCTTGACCACCGATACATACCATGTGCACCATATGCTCGGTATGATGCAGAGGCTTGGCGTGCGCGCACCCATTCTTCTTATCGGCGGTATTCTTGTCACCGCCTACATGGAGCCCGTTCTGACACTGATCATGGTCGCAACGCTGCCGCTGATCGTATTCACCGTGCTTCGTGTCTCCATGAAAGGAATCCCGCTTTATACCAAGGTTCAGCATGCTGTGGACGATATGGTGCGTGTTGTTCGTGAGAACATACAGGGGGTCCGTGTGATCAAGGCGCTTTCCAAGACCGATTACGAGCGCCGCCGTTACCGTGCGGTCAATGAGGCGCTTGTGTCTGCGGAAACCAAGGCGTCGACTGTCATGGCAAGGACCAATCCCATGATGAATGTCTTTCTGAACATCGGATTGACAGCGGTCATTTTTGTCGGAGCCATCCGTGTCAATGCCGGGCTCAGTCAACCCGGTAAGATCATTGCATTTATTTCTTATTTTACGCTGATCTCCAATGCAATGATGTCCATTACGCGTATGTTTGTGATGTATTCCAAGGGAATTGCCTCCGCAAACCGTATCGGAGAGATCCTGAATACCCCAGATGATCTTGCTTTGATGGAGACGGAGGACCAAAAGAACGCTCCGTATCTGGTATTTGACGGTGTCAGCTTTTCCTATAACGGAAAAAAGAACAATCTCTCAAGAATATCCTTTTCTGCTGCAGAGGGAGAGACCATCGGTATCATCGGTGCGACGGGTTCGGGAAAAACGACGGTCCTTTCGCTGCTCATGCGTTTTTATGATGTAAATGAGGGCGCTGTACGGATCGGCGGACGGGATGTCCGTTCGATGACGGCGGGAGAGCTGCGTGAAAAATTCGGTGTTGCGCTGCAAAACGATTTTATTTACGAGGATACGATCGCCGAAAACATCCGTATCGGACGCGAGATCTCCGAGGATGCGATCAGACGCGCCGCAGAGGATGCACAGGCACTTTCCTTCATCGAGATGTATGAGGATGGCTTTGACCATATGCTTAATTCCAAAGGAACAAATCTTTCCGGCGGACAGAAGCAGCGGCTTCTGATCGCACGTGCGCTTGCGGCGTCGCCCGAGATCCTTGTGCTTGACGATTCCTCCTCTGCGCTGGACTATAAGACAGATGCGGCGCTGCGCCGCAGTCTGCGGACAAACCGCCCCGAGACCAAGGCGACGCTGATCGTTGCGCAGAGAGTTTCCTCTGTGATGCACTGCGATCATATTCTTGTCATCGAGGAGGGCGAGATCATTGCCGCAGGTGACCATGAAGCGCTGCTTGCAGAGTGCGATGTTTACCGCGAGATCGCGGATTCACAGTTGGGAGGGATGTTTGCATGAGAGGCGGAGGTCCCATCGGAAGACCTGCAAAGGTACCTTCCTCCAAGCCCGTCCGGGATCAGAAGATGACGGGTGCACAGCGTATCCGTGTCATTCGCAGACTCGGCGGCTATATGTTCCGTTATAAGGCGCTGTTTTTTGTGATCCTTGCACTGATGGTCCTGGCAAACGTACTGTCGCTTGTCGGACCGAAGCTGTCCGGACATGCCATCGATGCAATAGAGCCGGGAAAGGGAGCTGTGGATTTTGGCACTGTGACCTTCTACTGTGCCTTGATGCTTTTGTTCTACATACTATCCGCGATTTTGTCGTATATCAATGCGACTCTGATGATCCGTTTGTCACAGCGCATAACAAAAACAATGCGCGAGGAGGTATTTTCACATCTGACAAAGCTTCCCGTTTCCTATTTTGACAAAAATCAGACGGGTGAGATCATCAGTCACATCTCCTATGATATCGACACCATCAATGCATCGCTGTCCAACGATCTTTTGCAGATCGCGGCAAGCGTGATCGGCGTTGTCGGATCGCTGATCATGATGCTGACCATCTCCCCGCTTCTTCTGTTGGTATTTTGCATCACTGTGCCGATGTCGCTGCTCTTTACGCGGTACAGAGCGAAAAAGGTACAGCCTCTGTTCCGCCGCCGCTCCGCAATGCTCGGTGAGCTCAACGGATATGCCGAGGAGATGCTGTCGGGACAAAAGACGATCAAGGCCTACCACAGAGAGGATGTGATCGTTGCACGCTTCGATCGGCATAATGACAACGCAGTCCATGCATACTATGAAGCAGATTATGAGGGCTGTCTGATCGGTCCGAGTGTTAATTTTATCAACAATCTTTCGCTTTCGCTGATCTCAATGTTCGGCGCGATGCTGTATATGTTCGGATATATCCGTCTTGGCAATGTGTCGACATTTATTCAATACAGCCGCCGTTTTTCGGGCCCGATCAACGAAATGGCGAATATCATATCCGAGATGCAGTCTGCGTGCGCGGCGGCGGAGCGTGTGTTCCGTGTGCTGGATGAGCCCGAGGAAACACCGGACGTCCCGGGGGCACTGTCTCTTGAGGCAGCGCGGGGCGATGTCCTTCTCGATCATGTCCGCTTCGGCTATACGGAGGACCGCGTGATTCTGCACGATCTTTCGCTTGCGGCGGATGCGGGCAAAATGATCGCGATCGTCGGACCGACGGGTGCGGGAAAAACCACGATCATCAACCTGCTCATGCGTTTTTACGATCCGCTGTCGGGTACGATCTCCGTTGACGGTACGCCGATCTGCAGCATGACGCGTGACAGTCTGCGCCGTGCATATACCATGGTGCTTCAGGATACGTGGCTCTTCAGCGGTACCATCTTTGACAACATTGCGTACGGACGTGAGGGTGCGACCGAGGAGGAGGTCATTGCTGCAGCGAAGGCGGCGAAGATCCATTCCTTTATTGAAGCGCTTCCCGACGGTTATCAGACGGTGCTTTCCGATGACGGCATCAATATCTCCAAGGGACAGAAGCAGCTTCTGACGGTTGCACGCGCAATGCTCGCCAAGACCTCGATGCTCATTCTGGACGAGGCGACCTCCAATGTTGACTCCCGTACGGAAATGAGGATCGGCGAGGCGATGCGCCGCCTGATGCAGGACAGGACCTGCTTTGTCATTGCGCACCGACTGTCGACGGTCCGTAATGCCGACTGTATTCTGGTCATCAACGGCGGCAATGTGACAGAAATGGGCACGCACGATGCGCTGATGAAAAACGAAAACGGCATCTACCGCGGCCTGTTTGAGGCGCAGTTTGAAACCTGATCGCGGACGGTACGGTGTATCGGTCTGACGCGGCAGAGCTCCGTTTACTGAAAATGAGGTAAGAAATGAAAAAAAGAACAAAGAGAATCCTTCTCCGTTTATGCGGATGGTTGGTTTTTGCGGCGGCGATCGTCGCCATCGTGCTGTCGGTCAAGGCATCGAAGCCCAATGTGTATTACGGCTTTATCGACAAATACCTGCAAAGACATGCGGTCGATGGCTTGGGAGAGATCAAGACCGTTCTTGATATTACGGACTATTTCGATCCGCAGACACAGATCGCACATTATGCCATATCCGATCTGCAGGAGGGAGCCTGCGAGAAAATCACGTACGACAACACCCTGTTTTTGATCAATGACGGTCATTTTGCGCCGGCGGAGAGCCTTTCGCCTCTTCTGGAAACGACTGCACTGGACGGATACGGCGAGGTCACAATGGTGAGCGGCGCGGCAGAGTCTCTGCGTGCACTTCTTGATGCGGCAGAGGCTGCGTGCGGCAAGCGCTTTACGGTCGGAGCTTCCTTTATTGACGGAAAGCAGGAGGAGGCGGATGTCGGCGATGAGTGCTATATGACTGCATACTATCACACGAGCGAGCATTTGTCGGGTACCTCAGTCGATCTGTATATCGACGGTGTGACACAGAAGGAGTATATGACCGACGTGCTTGCACAGTGGCTGATGGATCACGCATGGCGCTACGGATTTGTGATCCGTTATCCGTTTTTGGAGGGGGAGTGGACAGGTGTCTTTTTCCAGCCATGGCATATCCGATATGTCGGAGCGCTCCACGCGGCACTGCTCTATGACAGCGGGATGCCGCTTGAGGAGTACCTTCAGAAGCATTATCTGCAGGAGGAGGCGTTTTATTCGGTGGAATGGACGAGGGACGGTGTGACAGATACGTACCTGATCTTCTGCCAGGTACCCTATGAGGGAACGCTTTTTGTTCCGACAACGCTTGCTGATGTATCGGTCTCCTATGACAATACCTATGGATTTTATTATGTCACGGGACGGTACATCGGGGAGGTAGGATGAGCATGGAGGTGCGGATTCTCGGACAAGACGATTTCGAGGGGGTTTATGCCATCCTCGAGGAAAGCTTTCCGCCGGATGAACGCAGAACGAAACGGGAGCAGCGTACATTGCTTGACGATCCGCGCTACAGTATTCTCGGCCTTTGTGAGAATGGAGCGGTCTGCGCGTTTCTTGCATCATGGACACTCGGAGAGGTCGTGTTTATTGAGCATTTCGCCGCAAAAGCAGAGATGCGCGGCAGAGGTCTCGGATCGATGCTCTTGCGTGAATTTGTCAAGCGGCATACGAAAAAAAGGATCTGCCTTGAGGTTGAGCCGAAGGTCGATACACTGACTGCCTCCCGGATCCGCTTTTATGAGAGAAACGGCTTTTATCTGAATCCGTATCCGTACGTACAGCCTGCCATGACACGGGGAAGGAACGCGATCCCGCTTTGCGTCATGACCTGCGGTGCAGCTGTGGACCGTTTGGAATTCTGTGAGATCCGACGGGTGCTGTATACGGAGATATACCACTGTCCTGTCCCTGAGGACAGTCTGTGATAAGCATCGGAAAAACAACATATGGAGGATAACAAGCGATGAATTCGGTTGAACTGTGCGCATTTTTGGAGCGAGGCGATTTTGATCGGGAGCTTTGCGCACTGTATGGTGCGCAGGCTCTGGAGGTACAAAGAAAACGGTATCTGGATGCCGCACGCTCTTTTTTGCAGTTGTATGGCGAGATGCCGTCGGTCCATATGTTTACCTCTGCGGGACGAACGGAGATCTCGGGCAATCATACCGATCATAACCGCGGCTGCGTCATTGCTGCATCGGTGGATCTGGATATCATTGCCGTTGCGGCAAAAACGGACACGGATACGGTGACCGTCCAAAGCGAGGGCTATGGCGTGGACACGGTTCCGTGTAAGGTCGGTGCGCCCGATTCCGAAAAGTATTATACGTCGGCTTCGCTCATCGCAGGTGTGCTGCGCGGCTTTTCGGACCGCGGTCTGCAGATCGGCGGGTTCTGCGCGTATACGACCTCAAACGTTCTCGGAGGCTCCGGTCTTTCCTCGTCCGCGGCATTTGAGAATATGATCGGTACGATCCTTGACGGCCTTTATAATGAAAATTCAATTTCCAATCGGGAGCTTGCATGTATTTCGCAGTTTTCCGAGAATGTGTATTTCGGAAAGCCCAGCGGATTGATGGATCAGATGGCATGCGGTGTCGGCGGTATGGTCGCCATCGATTTTGCTGACCCAAAGGCTCCTGTTGTGGAGCAGATGTACTTTGATCCCGCGGCGTACGGATACCGTCTGTGTATTGTTTCCACAGGAGGAAGCCATGCGGACCTCAATGAGGATTATGCTTCGATCCCGCGTGAGATGAAGGCGGTGGCGGCGTTCTTTGGCAAAGAGGTGCTCCGTGAGGTTGCATACGGGGATTTCTGCCAAAGCATTTCGGAGCTGCGGACGCAGTGCGGTGATAGAGCGGTTCTGCGTGCAATGCATTTTTTTGCGGAAAATGACCGTGTCAGAGCGCAGATACAGGCGCTGCACCGCGGTGACTTCGAAGCGTTTCTCTCGGGTGTTCTTGCATCGGGTGCATCAGGTTGTGCATATCTTCAGAACATTTACACAACAAAGGACGTATCTCAGCAGCCGATCTCCCTGGCACTTGCACTCTCGGAGTCCTATCTGAAGCCGCGCGGTGGCGCATGGCGTGTACACGGCGGCGGTTTTGCGGGAACGATCCAGGCCTACGTCAGGGTGGAGGATGCGGAAGAGTACCGCGCACGGATGGACAGTGTATTCGGTGACGGAGCGTGTGTATTGCTCGGTACCCGTGCAGTCGGCGCGGGAATGCTCCTTTGATCCCGTGAAAACCAAGAATGTTGATATCGGATCTTTCACAGCCTGCGTCTCTTGAGGGATTGCGGGAACTGAGTCTTTCCGATCATCCGATCCGTGATATCATGCCGCTTGCATCGCTGAAGGCACGGATGTCGACTTCTCACCCGTTGTCCACGTAAAAACCGATCAGAATGGATGCTTTGACGGTAAAAATCTCGTTTTTTTCATAATTTGGCGGGCTTAGATATTGACACACCCTGCCGTTATTTGCTATAATATAATGTATAAATTCAAATAATCCCCGCGACGGAAATGACAGGGCTCTTGTTCGCGGATCAATTACGGAGGATACATCCCATGCAATGGACATCGCTTAACGAAATCAGAGAAAAATATCTTGCTTTTTTTGAGAGCAAGGGACATCTTCGTTTGCCCAGCTTCTCGCTGGTCCCCAACAACGATAAGTCTCTTCTGCTCATCAACTCCGGTATGGCACCGATGAAGAAGTTCTTTACGGGTGAGGTCGAACCGCCTCGCAGCCGTGTCTGTACCTGCCAGAAGTGTATCCGTACGCCCGATCTTGAGCGTGTCGGACATACCGCACGTCACGGTACCTTCTTCGAGATGCTTGGAAATTTCTCCTTCGGTGACTACTTCAAGGAGGAAGCGATTCCGTGGGCATGGGAGTTTTTGACAGATACCCTGCAGATCCCCTCTGACCTGCTTTGGCCGTCCGTTTACGAGGAGGACGACGAGGCATATGCGATCTGGAGAGATAAGATCGGCGTTCCCGAGGAGCATATCGTTCGTCTCGGTAAGGCGGACAACTTCTGGGAGCACGGTACCGGCCCCTGCGGTCCTTGCTCGGAGATCTACTTCGACCGCGGCATTAAGTACGGATGCGGAAAGCCCGACTGTAAGCCCGGCTGTGACTGTGACCGTTATATGGAGATCTGGAACAACGTCTTCTCCCAATTCAACAACATGGGCGACGGCACCTATACCGAGCTTGTACAGAAGAACATTGATACCGGTATGGGACTTGAGCGCCTTGCCTGCGTGATGCAGGGTGTTGACAATATGTTTGAGGTCGATACGATCCGCAGGATCATTGACTGTGTATGTGAGCTCTCCGGAAAGACGTATGGTGCGGATAAGGACAACGATATTTCCATCCGTGTCATCACCGACCATACCCGTTCCGCAATGTTTATGATCGCAGACGGCGTGATTCCCTCCAATGAGGGCAGAGGCTATGTCCTTCGCCGTATCATCCGCCGTGCATGCCGTCACGGTAAGCTGCTCGGCATCAACCATACCTTCCTTGTGGACACCGTAACCGTTGCCATCGGTGAGTCCTGCGGTGCATATCCCGAGCTTTCCGCGCGTGCGGATTATATCAAGCGTGTCCTTTCCATGGAGGAGGATCGCTTTGATGCAACGATCGATGCAGGTCTTTCCATCCTTTCCGATATGATCCGCGGTGCGACAGAGCAGAATGCCGACACCATTTCCGGCGAGGAGGTATTCAAGCTCTATGACACCTTCGGCTTCCCCATCGACCTGACGAGAGAGATCGCCGAGGAATCGAACCTCAAGATCGACGAGGAGACCTTTGCTGCACTGATGAAGGATCAGAAAAAGCGTGCGCGTGAGGCACGTGCCAACATCAGCGGTTGGTCCGAGTCCTCCTCCTCTCTTCTGAGCGATCTTCCCGAAACCGTATTTACAGGCTATACAGAATACAGATCAGAGGCAAAGATCCTTGCCATCATCGCAGAGGACCAGCTTGTGGAATCCATCTCCGAGGGTGACTGTACCGTCATTCTTGACAGAACCTCCTTCTATGGAGAGGGCGGCGGTCAGATCGGTGATACCGGTACGATCTACGCGGATGGTAAGATCCTCAATGTATACGATACCAAGAAGAAGGACGGCATTTATCTGCATATGTGTACCGTCGTCAACGGCGAATTCCGTGTCGGAGATGCAGTTATGTCCGATATTGACGATATGCGCCGTCGTGCGATCATGCGCAATCACTCCGCGTGTCACCTGCTGCAGGCGGCACTCCGTTCTGTTCTCGGTGATCACGTCGAGCAGGCAGGCTCGTATGTTTCCAATGAGGTATGCCGCTTTGACTTTACACACTTTGCGGCGATGAGCGCTGAGGAGCTTGAAAGAGTTGAGCAGCTTGTCAATCTGCATATCCTTGCGGCAAATGAGATCGTTACAAAAGAAACAGATATTGAAACAGCACGTGCAGAGGGTGCGATGGCGCTGTTTGGCGAAAAGTACGGTGCGGTCGTACGCATGGTCAAGATGGGTGCCTTCTCGACCGAGCTTTGCGGCGGTACGCACTGCGAGAGCACAGGCAACATCGGTCTGTTCAAGATCATCTCCGAGTCCTCTGTTGCAGCCGGTGTCAGAAGGATCGAGGCTGTGACCGGTATGGGTGTTCTTCGCCTGATCGCGGACAAGGATACGCTGATTGCAGATACTGCACGTGAGCTCAAGGCTGCAAACGCAGCGGATCTTCCCAAGCGTGCTGCACAGCTGCAGAATGAGCTTCGTGCCGAGAAGCATGAGATCGAGGCGCTTAACGCAAAGCTTGCGGGTGCACAGTCCTCCGATCTGCTTTCCGGTGCGGTTGCGGTAGGCGCTCTGAGCGTGATCGCGCATAAGACAGAGGGCATGAGTATGGATGCAGTCCGTGCGATGGTAGACGATATGCGTTCCGCAAAGGATACGCTGGTCTGCGTGATCTCTGTGGATTGTGACGGCAAGCAGAACCTGGTAGCAGCGTGCGGTAAGGCTGCGGTTGCGGCAGGTGCGCATGCGGGTAATCTCGTTCGCGAGACTGCAAAGATCGCACAGGGCGGAGGCGGCGGACGTCCCGACTTTGCGACAGCAGGTATCAAGGATGCATCGAAGCTGGATGAGGCGCTTGCGGCAGTTGTCGGATTGGTATCTGGCATGCTCAAGTGATCTCATTGCTGACAATAGAATAAAAACCACGGCAGACCGTTTCATAAAAGGTGAGACGGTCTGCTTTTTCCTTTGGCGGACGGCAATCCGGGCGCATTCGCTGCATAAAACGGCAGAATTGGGAAAAAATCTGTGTATACGGCATCAGAAGCACAGTACGGCCGTATGATGGAAGAACAGAAAAACCAAGGGAGGGAGCGCAGCCCCCGGGAGTCTTTTGGGGGTGCGGTTCGTTTATGAGAAACACAATATTGCCGATTATCATGGCAGGCGGTGAGGGAAGCCGTCTGCGGCCGATCACAGATACCATGCCAAAGCCGCTTGTACCCGTTGACGGGGTTCCCGTGCTTTGCCGTACGCTTCAAATGCTTGCGGACAACGGTGCGACACGTGCGGTGATCACGGTCCGTTATCGGGCGCAGGATATTTACGATCTGCTCGGGGACTGCTACGCGGGTGTTCGCCTTTTTTACGCGGATGAACGCGAAGGATCTGCGCTTGGAACGGCAGGAAGTGTCCGCAAGGCATGGAAGAGCTTTGCAAAGGAAACGGATACCGATGCACTCATTGTCAGCGGAGATGCTGTATTTTCGGCGGATCTGGATGCCTTTGATGCTGTGCACCGTGAAAAGGGGGCGGCGGCATCGATCCTTTGTGTCCGTGTTGCCGATCCGTCTGCATACGGTGTTGTTTTGCACGGTACAGACGGCATGATCACGGGCTTTTCCGAAAAGCCATCCGTTTCACAGGCGCTTTCCGATACCGTCAATACGGGAATTTATCTGCTTGACCGATCGTTTATTGATCAGATCAGGGCGGAGGGGGCCGTCGATTTCGGACAGGATGTGTTCCCTGCGGCATTGGAGCGGGGGATACCAATGGCGGCATACCTTTCCGACAGCTATTGGTGTGACATTGGATCCTTTGATGCCTATCTTGACTGTACTCTTGCTATGGCGGCAGGACGGCTTGCAGATTTTCCTCCAAAGAGAAGACAGCTTCCGCCGCATATCTCAGACAGTGCGGTCGGAGAGGGGTGCTTTTTGCCTGCAACGGCTTCGGTACGGCGCAGCATTCTCTTTGACCGTGTCGTCCTTGGGGCAGGTGCATCGGTCAGCGGATCCATTCTCTGTTCAGGGGTACACGTTGGAGAGAATGCGGTGATCGAGCGCGGGTGCGTGATCGGTGCGGATGCACGTATCGGTGATGGGGTACACCTGATGAGCGGCGCGCGTATCGGTGCGGGTGAGATCGTTACGTCAGACGGCAGCGACAGAGCAATGGAGAACGGCTATGGAAGAGCCGTTCCGACAGATCATTTTTTTGACGGCGGCGTTCAGCTGCTTTCGTATGTATCGGATATCGGGTATGTATTGACAAAAGCTGCGTCGTCTGCGCCTGAGGTTCCCTTTTGTTATGCGTTGATCCGAGCGGTCTGTACGTTTTGTGAGCGGGAACAGATGCAGCTGCTCGTTTCCAGACAAAGCGATCTTCCTGCATTGCGGTCCGCACAGCAGCTGATGCAGGAAAGCGTTTGCTGTTCTCTTTCTGCAAATCATGCGGTGTTTTGTCGGGATGCACTGCCGTTGTCTGTTGCACGGATGCCGGGACTTTTGCTTCATACCGATGCAGCATCGGCGCCGAAGCCGCTTTTCCGTCTGCATCTGACGCTTTGCGATGGCAGACCGACCGCCTCTCTCTTTGATCCTCTGGGACTCTATCCTGACCGCCACCGTGAGCGTCTGCTTGATGAAATGCTTCTTTTGGAGATGCGGCGTGCGCGGGAGGTGTTCTCTGCTGCGGGACATACAGCATACAGTACCTTGGATGGCACAAATATCGATCCCCGTGCACCGCAGACCGTCGGCGCCGATACACTGATCGATACCTATCTGCACCGATATCGTTCTCGTGTTCCGCTGCTCTTTTCCGGCGAACCCTTTTCCTTTGCCTGCGGTACCGATCCGGATGCACGTCTGCTCTCGGCGCTGCTGTGTGCATCCGGAGCACAGGAGAAGATCGATGCACGGATCCGCTTTTCGATTCCCGCGCTGACTGCATCCGATGTCAAGGGCGGAACGGCAGATGGCCAGGGCGGACAGCTCTCGGTGATCGATCTGCAGTCTCCGGGAAGACGGTTTTCGCACTGGGAAATCTGTGCCCTTTTGTCGGTACACCCGAATGCCGCAGACGTTTCCTTCCCCACATCCCGCGGAGCAGCGGGCAAGGTGCAGGTTCTTTCCGTCCCGATCAGCGCCCCCGACTATATCGGTGCCCCGATGCGTTATTCGCACTGTCCTTCACCGATACGGAAAAATGAGGGCGTGTCCTGCGGCGCACGGGAGATGGCAACGGTGGAGGCAGAGGACGGTGTCCTGCTTGCCTTGCGGCTCTCCTCTCTGATGTGTCGGTCATCGATGCACATCGGTGCATTGTATGATACGGTCTTCTCGGAAACGGTATCTCCGGGCAGAAGAAGCTACGCTTACACACCTGCATGCGCACCGACGGAGACATTGCGCCGTTTGATGGAGGAGCCGGGTGAAAATGTGTGCTTCAAGCCTGCGACGGAAGGCGTCATCTACCGTACATCGGACGGCTCCTCTGTTCGTGTGGTTGCAACAAGAGAAAAACGATTCCGTATCATTGCCGATGCTCATACGACGGAAGCGGCAGATGCGTTATGTGAGCTTGCAAAGGAACGTCTGCTCTCCGTGGTCTGCTCCTCTTCGCTGCCGAAATGATAAGAAAAGCAGTATGGATATCCATACTGCTTTTTTGTGTGATAGATTTTGAAAACTGTATGATTTTGCTTGAATACTTCGGATTATATTGACAAAACAGAGATCATCATGTATAATTGAAGCAGCGGCAGATCTTTGACCGGCTGTCATAAGAGGCTGCTTTGAAAGGCAGTTACCCGAAAAATGATGACACGGTCATACGGAGAAGCGCAATATCCATGCAAAAGAAGGAGTTTTATTTATGAAAAGATATTTCAGTAGTCTTCTCATTTTGTGCTTGCTGTTGTCGGTGTTTGCATCATGTACCGCAGATGACGGCAGCGATGTACCGACGGATACGGAATCGGCTGCATCGGAGACAGAAACAGAGACCGAAACCGAAACCGAAGAGGTATTTGTTCCCGATTTTTATATTGTTGAGGACGGCGTTTCGGACTATGTGATCGTGCATGGCGAGAACGCCGCAGAGCTTGAGCTCAAGGCGGCAAGCGAGCTGCAAAGCTATATCAAACAGATCTCCGGCGCCGAGCTTCCGATCGTTTCGGATACGGCGGAACGCACGGAGAAGGAGCTCGTTGTCGGTGTCACAAACCGCGAGAGCGAGGGACAGTTTGACCGCGCGGAATTGAATGGCGACGGCTTTGTGATCAAGTCTGAGGAAAACACGATATGGCTTGTCGGCGGCGAGGAAAGAGGTACTCTCTATGCCGCGTATACCTTCCTTGAGGAGCACCTCGGGTGCAGATTCTATACGCCCACCTTTGAGGTGATTCCCGAAAACGAGGACATAGGCGTTTTGATCTGCGAGGACAAGCAGATCCCCGTGTTTGAACATCGTTATGCGAATTGGAATGACATTGTTGCGGCATCCATACAGGGCAATGATATCCAGTACAAGCTGAAGCAGACAATGACATCCGTTCATGCAGGACATACCCTGCCGCGCTTTTCTGAGGATGGCATCAATGATCCGTGTCTTTCCTCCGAGGATGTTTTCCATGCCGTTGTTGCAGATGTACACACGCAGATGGCAAAGGACCCAAATCAGACCTACATCGGTTACGGACAGGCAGACCTTGGAACGGAAACGGTCTGTGATTGCGATGCGTGTGTGGCATCAATTGCACAGTACGGCTATTCCGGCCATTATCTTCGTTTTATCAACCGCGTTGCAGAGGAGATTGCCGACGATTATCCCGATCTTAGGATCGTTACATTCTCATATGCCTTTACAGAGGAGCCGCCGAAGGGCGGCGTGGTCTGCGCGGACAATGTGTCGATCCAGCTTTGTACGCTTTCTCTCTGTATGCATCATCCGTATGAGGATTTCGTTTACGGTCCGGGATGGTTTTTACCCGAGGGCAGTACCTTTTTGGATACATTTGAGGGATGGGATGCAGTTTGTGACTATCTGACCTTCTATGATTATTCCACCAACTTCTCCTGCTACAACAGCATGGTTCCCAATTTCTATGCTGCTCCCAAAAATTACCGTTTCTTTGCTGAAAACGGTGTAAAGGGT
>JAFQMO010000059.1 GCA_017414385.1 Clostridia bacterium | reverse complement strand
GTAGCAAAAACGCTGGTTGCAGTATTTTTGCTGGGATTTACCGTGTTATTCGCCTGCGCAGAGCCTCCGGATGCCAATAGCGGAAGCGAAATCGGCGGCGCGGCAAGCGCCCCGACGCAGCCGGACACGGGAGACGGTAACGGCAGCGAATACAGAGAGGGCTACCTTTTAACGGTAGACGGAAAGGAGATTGCTTACATAGAGGATTCGGAAACGGCAAAGGCGGTTACCGAATATCTTATAAGCGAATACAAGCGTAAGCTGACCGAGAGCGGAAAAACCGTATCGGAATTCTTTCCTGGAGCGGTTCTGTGTTTGAATATTTTATGCCGATGCTCTGGCTTCCAAATCCGGACCACAGTCTGTGTGCAGAGTCACTTTTCTTTGCTGCTGCGGCGCAATATGCAGACAGTACCGTGCTGGAATGTGATGGTGTATCGTTACGTGTATTTGGTCGATCCGAGGGCGCAAGATTTGAATTTGATGCAGAACGTAATTTTCAATACGGTCCCTGCGGAGCACATGATCTTGCTATGGATCCCGGCATACAGGATTCCACGATCGTAATGCCGTATGCTTTGTTTTTGATGATGCCCTTTGCGTACGATACGCATATTGATGAAACACTTTGGGCACTGCGTTCGATCGGAATGTACGGCAATTATGGATTCTATGAGGCGCTCGATATGACACCGAAGCGTGTTGGCAGCGGTTGGGCTGTGATACGCTCCTATATGGCACATCATGTCGGTATGAGCCTGATCTCTCTTGGAAATCTTTTGAATGAAGGTGTTTTTATTAAACGCTTTATGCGGGAACCGACGATGGATGCCATGCGGATCCTGCTTGAAGAGGCAGTACCGGCGGATGCGATCGAGGAAAGGATCCTGCCATCGGAAAGGATGGCATCGGCGCAAATCATACGGCGAAAAAATCTGCAGACAGAGAATACCGTCATAAAGGGAAGCGACACCCCTGTTCAATTTGCAATTCTATCCAACACAAGAGCGCTTTTGGTTGCGGATTCTAAGGGGCACATCATGATACGTGTGGGGGATATCGCTGTTACAGTTCCCGATTTTTTGGATGTAACATCAATTCCGCCAATGTTTTTTTATACTGATGCGGCGGGGGATGTGTATGTACCGTGTTCCTGCATGAGCGATGTTATTTCGAAGGACGCTTCCTTTTTGTTTTCATCTGACGAGGCTTACGTGCGATATGAGGGGATCTACACAGATGGGGTTACAGCGGTCCTTTTGATCAGTATGGATGCCCATACCGCTACCTTTTCCTTCAAGCATTCTCTCTGGAAGGATGGAAACAAGATCTCCTTTTCTCTGACCCATTATTTCCGCCCGGTCTTGATGAAGCCGTATGCCTATGCCGTTCACCGAACCTTTGCTGATCTTTTTTTGATTTCTTCTTGGAACGAGCATGAAAAAAGATTGCTGGTTCAGAGACGGCCCCGCTCTGAGCATGAGAAAAATATGGAGCTTTGCGTATTTGCAGCGGGACTCGAGGATGTGCGAGCATCGACAGATGCATTTGCGCTGCTGCCGCTTCATTATCATCGTAAGGATCTTACTGTAATCGAACCGATCTCTCACAGTACACATCAAGTAAGCAGTTCTTCGGTGCCGATGATCGCCCTATGGGGACACAGTAACGGAGAGAGCGTTATTTATTTATCTGTCGGTGAAAGAGTGTCAGATCTCGGTGTGAATGAATCGGCTTTGCGTACCATCCGTGAGGAACATCGATTGCTTTGCGGCAATCTTTCACCAATGGACGCAACGCTTTCGAGACTTTTGGGGGCGCTGCATGAGCGAAGACGGACATCGATCGTATGCGGCAATGTAAAGAAAGGATACCACGGTGAGGGAAAGGCACGTTTTTGGAAATACGGAATATCCGGTGATCTGCCAATTGTGATTATGATCGTCGGTGAAGCGGAGGAGAAGGATGGCGAGCTTTATCACTTGCTAATGGCGTGGAAGTATTTATTGCTTTCCGGTGTTTTGTGTGATCTGGTCTTTGCTGTAACGGAACGGGATGCATATGAGCAGCCGTGTTCTGCCTTGGTCGAGAAGTATGTTGAGTCATGCGGTCTTAAGTTTTTCCTGCAAAACCGTATAAAGGGAGGACTCCATATTGTTTCGCATGATGATGCAAAAAAGGATATGCTGTTCTCCTGTGCTGCTGATATATTTGGAAAACCGAATCCGATTGCGATTGCTTGGGAACGTGTCAAAACACATGAGGTAAAGCATGATGCGGAGACGATTTCTTATCAAATGGATGAAAAACGGATCCTGATCCACAAGGGAAAACAGCTTGCTCCATGGACGTATATGCTGACAAACGGCGTCTTTGGTACCTTG
>JAFQMO010000058.1 GCA_017414385.1 Clostridia bacterium | reverse complement strand
GAGGGAGATGCATTCTCTCCGCGGACAATAACATAATCCGATGTACCGTCCTCGACGATATACAGATCGGGATTCTGAGCAACGGTCGGGGTATAGGTGTAGTGCGGGATGAATTCTTCCTCAGGCGCATCGGTGTCAACGGTATCCGAGACAGCAGCTGTTGTGCCGCTGTCATCGGGCGTTTCGGGCGTATCGGTGTTACAGGATACGAGCGTTGGGATAAGCATGGATAGGATCAGAATCGTACTGAGAGTTCTTGCTTTCATAAAATAACTCCTTTATTTGACATCATCTGTTTTAATTGCCAAACCAACTTGTATAGGTGGTACCATGTCCACCTGCGGGCGGTTTTGTGAAATCCGCTTCTTCGATCGGTGCAACCGACATACGGTCAGAGTCACAAATAGTATAAATCTCGTGTTTGATCATTTTATGATACAGGGATTCATTGAAGGATTGCAAATAATTATCGTTTCCTTTGTAGAATGGGGAAAGGACATCATCAAAGCTGTACATATATGTGTAACTGTCAATTTCTGTGATCTTTCTGTCTTCGATCATTTGATTCAGAGCCTTTTTGAAGATTAGTTTCAGGAAATAGGCTTCGGGCTGATAAAGGTTATAGACAAGACAGCTGTAATTTACGTCGAGCTGAATACTTGCTTTTTCAATACGGTCACGCTGCTCTTCTGTTTTGGCAAGTTCCGATGCTTTGGCAAGATATTCATAACCGTGCGCAAGGGTTTTGTTGAAATAACGGTCCTTTTCATCGATCTGCTCATAATACTTGTGCCAATCGACACTTGCGGGATTCTTGATCTGCTCGACGGTCAGATCGGAAAGATCAACCTGTTCCTCAATGACATGATTTACAAAGTCGATATCGGCAGGGAAGGTGTTATCGGGATTGTCAAAGGATTGCAGACAGGAACACTCTTGTGCTGCGGTATCAATAAATGCACGGACATATTCCCAGCCGGGACCGTAGTAATCATGAAGAAAACCGTTGAGGTAATTTTCGAATTCCTCCCGTGTCATTTCGGGATTCCAAAACAACTTTGAGTACAGATATGTGCGGAGCTCATTGAATTCGCCATTTGCAGAACCCGAGTTTCCTTCCATGTAATATCCGAAAATGTTGTTTTCTGTGTAAAACTGTACATTGTCCCAAAGGCATAAGATGTTGGGTGTGATGGCGTTGAATGATCCGAAATTGGTGGCATAATCCCATACAGTCAGATTGTCGCAGATAGCACTCCAGCCTTCGAGAACCTGACGGAAGGTATAACCGCTGGGGACAAGATCTTGATTAGAGCTGGGGTATACGTATTCGGCTGCAGGGTGTGAGTGACAGGTGTTGATGGGACAGATCTGGATGGAGACGTTCTCTGCGGGAACAATATCGGATTTCGGCGGCATCATGGTAAATTGATACGCAAACGTATGGAAAGTAACATTGGGGAACTCATCCGCAAGTGCTTCTGCGATACGGTTGACGAATTTGATGTAATGACCGGAATATCCGTGTTCTTCAATGGAAGCCGCGCACACATCGCAGGGACAGACACCGCCGACACCGCCGTCGCTTTGAGAGAGGGATATGAAATCGGCATCAGCACCTTCAAGCAGGGTTCTGACATTGGCGAGCATATTGATATAGGTTTCTTCCGAGGAAAGGCAGGGATCGCTTGCTACATTGTTTCCGCCGTAGAGAATACGGGAAAGCGTATGACAGCTGAAATCCTCTCCGCCTGCCCACGTAAGAGTTCCGCCGTAATTTTCATCGACGGTCCACCAGCGTGTGGTCATTTTCATCTGTGCGGCAGCACGTGAGTCTTTGGTACAAGCCCAGTTTGTGGTACGGTAGTTGATGATCGGTACCTGTTGATCATGTCCGATGGTAAGACCGAGCGTGTTCGATATGGGTACAATTTCTTCCCATTTGCTGAAGAAACGGCAGCCGAGGTGTTCCTCAAGGAAGGTATAGACGGAGTAGAGCGTACCTCTCAATTCGCCGCCGACAAGCCATACGGTGTCCTCGGTGATATCAATGACGAAGCCTTCATCGCCGAGCTCCTCACGGTCAAACTGACCGTCCGTTTCGCGGTTTGTCTTACCGACAACGATTTCATGCGCTGCGGGCGCTTCTGTATCGAGAACGATGGG
>JAFQMO010000057.1 GCA_017414385.1 Clostridia bacterium | reverse complement strand
ATGGAGCCTGCGATACCCATACACTGGGAACCGATCTGGAGGTAAGACTTTCCGCGCATGGTAGCAACCGCAACAGCAGCACGACCGAAGCGGAGAAGCTTTTCCTTGACGTCATCGGGAATCTCTGTGATCTGATCGCGGTCTTGAACCTCGTGACCGTAGATGCCGAATGCGGGGAGACCCTTCTGTGCGTGGCCTGCGAGAACTGCCGCAAGATAAACCGCGCCGGGTCTTTCCGTACCGTTAAAGCCCCAGACACCCTTGATCGTGTGGGGATCCATATCCATTGTCTCAGAACCGTAGCACCAGCAGGGAGTTACGGAGAGGGTAATGGAAACGCCTTCCTTCTTGAACTTGTCTGCACAAGCGGCTGCCTCGGGAACACGGCCGATGGTAGTGTCAGCCATAACTACCTTTACGGGATCACCGTTAGAGTAGAAGAGGTTTTCCTCGAACAGCTTCTTTGCTGCCTCAGCCATAGCCCAAACCAGGGGATCCAGGGACTCGCGGAGCATCATGGGACCGCGGCGTCCGTCGACGATGGGGCGAATGCCGATTACGGGATAGTCGCCAACGTATCTTTTTGTTGCCATAATATTTGCTTCCTTTCAAGAAAAATTTTTTCTGAATAATATCATTATATACTTGAAAAACATAAAATACTTGTGTTATAATAGAATAAACTATAACAATATTCAGTTTTTGAGAAAAAAAGACCACAATCAAAAAGAACGGAGAAAAAATGAGCTATAATGAACTCAAGCAGCATGGTACTGCCGATTTTCCGATCGGTCTGTACCAGATCGATCATACCCACCCGAAGTATCAGATGGCGTATCATTGGCATACAGAGCATGAGGTGATCCGTGTGCTGTCGGGTACGCTGTATATCACGCTCAACAATCGAAGCTTTACTGCGACAGCAGGGGATATTATTTATGTCAACGGTGAGGTAGTACACGGTGCTGTCCCGCAGGATTGTGTATACGAATGCATCGTTTTTTCGCCGGGGTATCTTTCCATGCCCGGAAGCGATTTCTTTGATGGTCTGCTTGGACACAATATATACGTGGAATCCTTTTTTTCGCACGATGAACCGAAGCACGAGCATCTGCGCGGTGTGGTGAATGCTGTGTTTGAGGCGCTGCGCGAAGACTCGGAGGGACAACGGTATTTTGTCGTCGGCGGCTTCTATCAGATGCTCGGATGGATCGCCGAGCACCATCTTTACAGCGAAAACCTTGGAATGCAGTTCCGCTCGGCACGCGACGAAAAGAACGTTCAGAAGCTGAAAAATGTCCTTTCCTATATTCGTCATTCCTACGATCAGCAAATATCCCTTGTGGATATGGCAAATGTTGCGGGAATCTCACCGCAGTATTTCTGTGCGTTTTTCAAATCGATGACGGACAAAAGTCCGATAGAATATGTTACAAGCTACCGCATCGAACGTGCATCAAGGAAGCTTTTGACAACGGACAGCTCCGTAACAGAGATCGCGTATTCCTGCGGATTTAATGATCTGTCGTATTTCATCAAAACCTTTAAGGCGGAGAAGGGAATGACACCTCGCAGCTTTCGTCGAACCAAGGTGAATTCCTGAACTGTTTTTAGGAAAAAACGACAGAATCAGGGCGTTTTTTTGGCGATTTCAAGAAAAATTCACAATTTCTTCATGTGTATAACATGAACACCCCTTATAATAAGATTGTGAACATAGACAAAATTGTAACAATGTTAATAATTTAACAGAATCGGTAAAGCTTACGAATGTTCATCAAAATAATACATATTGCGGAGGTAATTGATCTATGGGAACAAAGATTCTTGTTATTGATGACGATACCAACATTTGCGAAATGCTTCGTGTGTATCTCGAAAACGAAGGCTATGAGGTCAAAACAGCCAATGACGGTGCAGAGGGTGTATCCTTCTTCAAAATGTATGAGCCGGATCTCGTTCTGCTTGACATCATGATGCCTCGTAAGGACGGTTGGCAGGTATGCCGTGAAATCCGTGAGATTTCCAACAAGCCGATCATCATGGTCACGGCAAAGGGTGAGGTCTTCGATAAGGTTCTCGGATTTGAGCTCGGTGCAGATGATTTTATGGTGAAGCCCTTGGAGATGAAGGAGCTTTCTGTCCGCGTAAAGGCAATGCTGCGCCGCTGTGCAGCACACGATAATGCTGCGGATGAGGAAACGGTAAAGTTTGATAACATTGAGATCTCACGTTTGAAGTATGAATTGAAGATCAGAGGAAAGTCCGTGGACATTCCTCCGAAGGAGCTCGAGCTTCTTTACTTCCTTGCTTCCAATTATAATCGCGTTTTCTCTCGCGATCAGCTTCTTAACAAGGTTTGGGGCTTCGACTATTTGGGCGATTCCAGAACCGTTGACGTTCATGTCAAGCGTCTTCGCGAGAAGCTTGAAGGTGTCAGTGATAAGTGGATCCTTAAGACAGTTTGGGGTATCGGTTACAAATTCGAGCTGCTTCAGTGATTCAAAATCATCAATAGTAATCGAAAAGGGTAGCATTTGTTATGCTGAAAAGCGTATTTTCGAAATATTTGTTTGCATTTTTGCTGATCATTACCATCAGCTTTCTCGTGTTGGCGGGTCTGATCTGTTCGATGCTGACAGGGTATTCTGCTGATGCCAAGCGCAGCTCTGCGGAGATCAGTGCAGACAGGGTGGCTGATTTTCTCGATGAGAATTACAGCAATCAGAGCTATGGCGGTT
>JAFQMO010000056.1 GCA_017414385.1 Clostridia bacterium | reverse complement strand
CCGATCTGCTTGCAGGATCGGGTAACGTGATCAACTATGAAACCTCTGTGCGCAATCAGACCTTTGCTCTTTATCGCGGCGGTCTTGCAGTAGGCGGGGATTCAGGATTGCAGCTCTTTACAGCAACAGGCAGGGAAACGCTGAATGCCTCTCCCGACTATATCACACCCGTGCTTTGCGGCTCTGATCGGTATCTTTTGATGTACGACATAGGAGAAAAGCGCTATTCTGTATATAACTCCTTTGTTTGTGTACATCATCAGGAGTGTGATTACCCTGTATTTACTGCTGCAATGTCGGATTCCGGTTACTATGCGGTTGTGACCGAATCCTATTCCCATGCAGGTGTGGTCTCACTCTACAACGATCGTTTTGAGTTGATTAACCGTTATAACCGTACGGATATGGTGGTAGCGACTGCTATCAACGATGCGGGAAACCGTTTGGCATTTACAACGGCCGGCATGAAAAACGGCGCATATCTGACTACTTTGGTAATCGCCATTCCCGGACAGTCAGAAACCTCGTCAGAGCTTGAATTTGAGGGCTTGTTTCCGTATAAGCTTGAGTTTATTGACCAACATCGCCTCTTGCTTGTAGGAGATACAGCTGCATATGTGATCTCCGTAGATGACGGTGCAGAGCATTTCCGCATCAATTATGCAGGCAGCGAGCTGCTGGCTTATGCGGATTCAAACTCGGAGTTCGTTGCGCTTGCGTTCTCGGTCAACGCAGTGACCGATACCTACCGTTTGATCGTGACTGATAAAAACGGGAATCTGATGATGGATCAGACCTTCGACGCGGGTCTTTCTTCCTTGAGCGTTTTTGGGGAATACTTGTATCTGATGACTGATACGGGGATTGCACGTGTGGACGTGCAAAATGCGTCATACGATTTTGTTGCTTGCATTACGGACGGAAAAGCCATGCTGATCAGTGACTCTGACGAGGTGCTGGTCTGCGGAGGACAGAGTGCCGTATATTATAAATTTGAAGATTGAATACTACCGGAGGTGTTTTGATACATGGTCATGTGTTCTAATTGCCACAAGCGTGTGGCGGTGATCTTTGTCACCAAATATGAAAATGAAAAAAAGGTAAGTAAGGGCCTTTGCATAAAATGCGCCAAAGAAATGGGGATTCCCATGGAAAATATGCTGGGTGATCTGTCCGGCCAACTTGGGCTTTCACCCGATCAGCTGGAGAACATGGAGGATGAGCTCAATAACATGTTCCAGAACAGCCAGCTGCCTTCCGAGATGGATGATAACGAGGACGGAGGTGCACCTGCGATCGATTTGCCTAAGCTTTTCGGAGAGGACGAAAACCAATTGACAGAGCCTGACAATCTTCCCGCAGAGCAGCCGCAGAAAAAGGAAAAGAAAAGCAAAAAGGATGCAAAGAAGGACGCAAGTCCCAACTATAAATTTCTCAACACCTATTGCCGTCACTTGACGGGACATGCGCGCCAGGGAAGACTTGACAGTATTGTCGGCAGACACAACGAGCTTGCGCGTGTGATCCAGATCCTTTGTCGCAGACAAAAAAACAATCCTTGTCTGATCGGTGAACCCGGTGTCGGTAAGACCGCGATCGCTGAAGCACTTGCGTTACGCATCGCAAAGGGTGACGTGCCGTATAAGCTGAAAAACAAGGAGCTTTATGCGGTCGATCTGACTGCGCTTGTTGCAGGAACACAGTTCCGCGGCCAGTTTGAACAGAGAATTCTTGGCCTTTTAACTGAAGTCAAGCAAGCAGGAAACGTGATCCTGGTCATTGACGAGGTGCATAATATTGTTGGCGCAGGCGGAGGAGAGGGTAGCATCAATGCGGCCAATATTCTCAAGCCCGCACTTTCACGCGGTGAAGTACAGGTGATCGGTGCCACTACTCTGACCGAATATCGTAAGCACATCGAAAAGGATACGGCCTTGGAGCGAAGATTCCAGCCCGTGACTGTCAACGAGCCCTCGGTTGAAGACTCGATTGAAATGCTGCGTGGGATCAAGCACTATTACGAGGAGTTCCACCATATTTCCATTCCGGAGGATGTGCTCAGACGCGCAGTCGTGTTCTCGGAAAGATATATCACAGATCGCTATCTGCCCGATAAGGCCATCGATCTGCTTGACGAGGCAGCCAGTGCGCTCTCTCTTTCCAGTGCACCGCT
>JAFQMO010000055.1 GCA_017414385.1 Clostridia bacterium | reverse complement strand
GGCAATAATGAACATCTTTGCCCCAACCCCCAATACCATCCCTTCTGCTTTGTTATCGATGGCCGGCGATACTACTGCATTAGCAAAGCCACTGATCGGCACCAATGTACCTGCTCCGGCAATTTTTGCGATCCTGTCAAAAACACCAAGTCCGGTACAAACTGCTGTGATCACAATGATCGTCACCGACGTCAGAACGCGGACATTCACCTCAGGTATTCCTATTTTCAAATAGATACGGAAAAACAGTTCCGCTATTGTGCAGATCGTACCGCCAATCAAAAATGCAAACAAGCAATCCTTCCAAACGGGTGAACGCTTTTCGTACCCTTTCATATACTTTTTATACGTTGACGCATTCAAATTCATATTGACCGCTCCTTTTTGAAAATCTCTTCATCAAAAGAATTCGTTACTTTTGTTCTCAGTTTCTCCAATGAAAAAGGAAACTATACGTAATCAAGATATCCAAGATCTGCTTACAAAACAAGAAATCCGCAGATACTGGTATCTGCGGATAGAGGGTCATTGATTCATTTTTCAAAGCTTTGATTCATTCACACAATATCAAATCATGTATCGGATTTGTTTTCCATTGCCTTTCGCTTCCACTCGCTGAGTTTTCTCGGATAAAGCTGGCAGGTCATACCGCCGTCAACGATCAGCTCTGTACCGGTAATATTTTTGGATTCATCACATCCCAAAAAATACGCAGCATTCGCAATATCCTCAAAATCGGAAATATCACCGATCGGTGTAAGCAGACCGTTTACGATCTGTTTATCCCCCATTGCGACCCAACGATCGGTTTTGATCGTGCCGGGCATAACAACATTACAACGAATGCCATAAGGACCGAGATCAACAGCGAATGCCTTTGCCATTGAGATAATGCCGCCCTTGGAAGCGCAATATGCAGAACGGTTGGGGATCGCACGGTAAGCGGTATTGGACCCGATAAAGACAATGGCACCGTGTCCAACCTCACGCATACGGATCGCCGCCTGACGTACGATCATAAAATTCCACACAAGATTTGTCTCAAAAACGCGTCCGAATTCCTCAACAGGAACTGTGAAGAAATCCATTCCGGCAACAGGATCATTTCCAAATCCCATGTCCGCTGCGTTAAGAACAACTGCATCCACAAAGCGCTCCAGCGAATCAATATCACGGAAAACATCAATAATCTGTTGCTCATTGCGAATATCAAGCGCGTAACCCTTTGCAAAAACACCATGTGCCTGTGCTACCTGATCAGCGGCCTCCTGTGCTCTTTTTCCATCTCTGGAGGTAATAAAAACATCATATCCTTCCGATGCAAAACGCATCGCAGAGGCAAGTCCGCTTCCGACGGTTCCGCCCGTCACAAATACAGCTTTTTTCATAGTACTCTCATATATCCTTTCTGGTTTATGAATATTGGTGGATTATTCAAATTTTGATGGGGGTTGTCCGTACCTTTTACGGAAAACACGGGAAAAATAGGATGGCTCTGTATACCCCAAAAAGTCAGCGATCTCGCTGATATTCATATTGGAGGTTCTGAGAAGCTGAGCCGCATATTCCAACTTAACGCCGCGGATATATTCCGTAACTGTCGTTTTGAACGTATTACGGAACAGCAAATGCACATAAGATTTTGAAATCGAAAAATGATCTGCCAAATCCGAAAGTGATATCTGCTTTGTGATATTCTCGTTGATATAGTACACGATTTTATTGATCAGTGTAACCTCCGTGCTTTCATTTTTGTTACGAAGGCAACGGCTGAGATCAAGAAGAATCTGCATAAAAATCAACTGAAACTCGTATTCAGCCTCAGGCTGACTGGTGAAAAGCTTGTGGTTCATCTTTGCACATAACTGTGCAAAGCTTGAGGAAGATTCGGCAAAGCTCATATACTCCGAAAGATAACAAGGAGATGCAAATCCATGGCTGTCATCCAATGGCTCTGCAGTATATCCGAGCCCCCAGCGATTTCCCGTTTCTCCGAGTATATGCTCACATTCCTTCAGTTTTCCGGTAAAATGGAAAAAATAGTAATCACAGAAATCATCCGTCTTCGCCTCATAGTAAGTACATCCGGGAATAAACATCCATTCACCCGCACCAACGGTATACACCTGACCTCCGAATGAAAAATCTGCCTGTCCATCCACAACGTATACCAAGAGATTCATAGGATTCATTTTTCCCTGATGATCCCAGGGTGCCCTCTGACGATAGCGACCAAAATATGTGCACCAAGGCAATGCTTCGCGGAAAGAAACACTGTAGTACATATCATTCCTTCTTTATTAGAAATAGAAAATACTCTCCGGAGGACGAATGTCTGTCAACGCACCTGTATAATGACGGAGAGTGTGTACCTGATAAGGATGCGCAAGACAGGCATCCTCGTCGATCTCTATACCAAGTCCAGGAGCATCCGGTATTTTGATACGGCCGTTTTCATACACAAGAGATTCGTTAGTGACGTCTCCTCGCCACGGAACATCGGAATACATGATCTCAAGAATGGAGAAATTGGGACAACAAGCTGCAAGCTGCAGTGTTGCCGCATTTGCGACGGGACCTGACGGATTGTGCGGAGCGAATCCGATATATCGACATTCGGCCTCTGCTGCAATCTTTTTCAGCTCCATGATACCGCCTGCGTGACTGATGTCAGGCTGAATATAATCTGCCGCCATCAAGTCAAACATCTTCTTGTAATCCCAGCGGGAATAGAGACGCTCGCCTGCAGATATTGCAACGGGTGATTTTTCACGCACGGTCTTCAGTGCATCAAGGTTATCCGGAGGAACCGGTTCCTCAAAGAACATGGGCTTAAAGGGTTCCAGTTCACGTGCGATCTTGAGAGCGGTTGGAATATTAAAGCGACCGTGACCTTCAATCAAAAGATCTACGCTGTTACCAACTGCTTCACGTACCATTGCAACCGTACGGATAGCACGGTCCATTGCCTCGGAGGATATATCGAGATAAGAAGAACCGAAGGGGTCCCACTTCAAAGCGGTTACACCGCGCTCCATCGCAATTTTTGCCTTTTGCGCAAATTCCTCCGGTGTCTTTGCACCGGAAAACCAGCCGTTTACATATATGCGTACATCTTCGTTCACTTTCCCGCCAAGCAATTGGTATACCGGAACTCCCAAAGATTTTCCGAGGATATCCCAAAGTGCGCATTCAACAGCGGACAACGCTGACATCAGAACGGGGCCGCCGCGCCAATAAGCATCTCTGTATATATGATGCCAATGATCCTCAATGCGGAACGGGTCCTTTCCTGTCAGATACTCTTTGATATGCTCAACTGCACCGAGCAAGGCCTTTTCCTTATACTCAAGAGTCGCCTCGCCAACACCGCAGATCCCTTCATCGGTATATACCTTGATAAAAACCCAGTTGGTGCGGAAACAGTCAACGACAAATGGTTTGATATCAACGATTTTCATGTTTTCCCTCCTAACAACGCCTTCGGCCTGTCGACGCAGGCTCCTTCAATCTTATAGTTTACAACTTTTTCGTTTTTCTGTCAATACCATTACAAAAATATACCGATTTTTATGATATTCGTGCATTTCTCGTATCCTTTTCCGGAACATCGGTCGGCACAAAAGTGATAAAATCTTGTATTATCTTTCATTCTTATTGACAATTGATTCGTAAAATGTTATGATAAATTCGAATCGATATAGCATCGTTCGAATTTCACAAAATAATGACAGGAGTTCAAATCATGATCATTCTTGAAAATCAGTACATACGTGTTTCCTTCAGCGAAAGAGGCCGTATCACATCCATTATCAACAAGAGCTGCAACAACACTGAAATTATCGATTCCCCCTCCCCTCGCAGCTTTTTCATGAATCTTGCAAATGATGTATGCCGCGAAACACTTGTTCTCGAGGAGCGTCAAACAATCACAGCTTCCGAAAAAGACGGGGTCGCATCCTTCCACATGGATCATTTGGTCTACGATAACGGAAAATACCACGACAACTGTGCCGATATTTCCCTCACGCTTCACGCAACTCTGGAAAATGACAGCATTCTCTTCTATGCGGATATCGACAATAAAACAGATTTCTATATCTTTGACTTCGAGTATCCCAACGTCGGTATTATCAAATCGCTCGGAAACGGCAAGCCCACATTGTATTGGCCTGACGAGCCCGGACGACTGTACATGAATATCGGTGAAACCCTTTCATCGGAATACCATCACAGAGAACACGGTGCAAATACCATGCAGACTGCATATCCCGGCAGAACAATGCTTGGTACGTTCGGTATCATGGACCGTGAAACATCCCTGTTCCTTGCAACAGAGGACCCCGAGTTTATCGCATGCCAGCTGAAGGTCATCGGCGATCATAAAAATAACGGTTCTATCATGCTCACCGTCGACAAGCATCTTTGCTATCAAAACACCTGCGCCCGTACTGCTCCCGTCCGTGTACGCCTCTATAAGGGAGACTGGAAGCGCGCAGCACGTGAGTATGCAGAGTGGGTCACGCCTTACTGTCCCAAGCACGATGTTCCGACATGGATCCGCGAGATGAAAGGATACTTCCTTGTTATCAACAAGCAGCAGTTCGGCTATGAAGCTTGGAGCTACGACACTCTGCCCCAGCTTCATGAGATCGCCAAGTCACACGGATTCGATACACTCGGTCTGTTCGGTTGGTATCATTCCGGTCATGACGGAAATTACCCGGATATTGAGGTTTCCGACACGCTCGGCGGAGAAAAAATGCTCAAGGAAAACATCAAGGCTGTACAAAACGCGGGCGGTCATGTCTCCCTTTATTTCCAAGGACATCTCATTGACATTCAGAGTGATTTTTATAAAAACGGGATCGGTAAGGATGTTGCCGCTGTGAATATGTGGGGAGCGCACTATATCGAATTTTGGCCGAAATCTCACTACAGCAGCATGCTGAACTACTATTCCGATAAGAGCTTTACCATTGCATGCTTTGCAACGCCGCAGTGGCGCAATCTGCTGACAGAAAAGCAAGCATGGATCGCATCTCTCGGTGCTGATGCCTCCCTGTATGATCAGCTCGGCGGTACAACACCCTATATTTGCTTCAACAAGGATCATCCGCATGAAGGAAACAACCCCGCGCGTGCTACGTCCAATGGTCAGCGTATGGCTGCGATCGAGCTGCAGAAGCAGTCGAAGGAAAATTCCGAGAATTTTGCATTTATGAGTGAACTCTTTACGGATATTTTCAGCACCAACATGGACGCTGTCCACAGTGTTTGCTTCTATCCCGGTTCCCAGGAGCAGAACAAGTACCGGATCGGAGATGAAGCCGGCGGCGAAATCATTTTCCCCGAGCTTGTGCGTTATGCATTCCCCAATGTCGTGATCACAGGCAGAAACGGCGCTCCCTTCTGTCTGCGCAGATACACGAACTTTACCTTCCTCTACAACCTGATTCCGGAAATGGAGGTTCGTTATAAAGCAGACCGTGACGATGTTTTGGCAGATACGTTCAAGGAAGACCGCATTTACTCTGCCGAAATGTCCGCGTTCCGTGATAAGTACCGCAAAAAGATGGCATACAGCACCTTTACTGATACAGATGGCATCCATAATGATAATCTCGATCTGATCGTAAAGGGTTACCGCTATGAGGACGAGCTTTTCGTCACATTCTGGAATGATTCCGACAAAGCGCATACACCGAACATTCAGGTAGACGGAAAAGAGCTTGTATCGTTTGAAGTGATGAATGGCAGCAGCGACACGAAGCTCCTCGAGATTCCAGCACAATCTGTTGCAATCGCAATTTATCGTTAAAACATTCCATCAATAAAAAAGATCCGCAAGCATGACGTGTTTGCGGATCTTTTTGTTTCAGTCAAAGTGTATGCTTTTCTGCCTTCGTTTCACAATATCTGCATCGATAAATGCTGTTCTCACGGTCTGTCAGACAGAATACATGCGGAAGCTCCTGTTCACAGGAGGTGATGCATCTGGGATTCTTACACTTGACAAGACCAATGATCGTCTCAGGCAATGTGGGATGGAATTTTCTGTCGCGTTTACCTTCACGGATAATATTAACGGTGATATGAGGATCGATAAAGCCGAGGATGTCATAATTCAGATCGATCGGTGCACCGATCTTGATAATATCTTTCTTTCCGCGCTTTCCGGATACTGCGTTTTTAATGATCGCGACCTCACAATCAAGCTCACCCAGCTTCAGGTAGGAATACAACTCCATTGCACGTCCAGCCGGGATATGATCGATAACGATACCGTCATGAATACTGCCGATTATCATGGTTCATCCTCCTTCATCATGCATTCTCAGAAAGAAGCTTCAAAATCAACGCCATACGTATAAATTTTCCGTTTTTTACTTGACGGAAATACGCAGCACGCGGATCACTGTCAACTGCAATAGAGATCTCGTTTACGCGGGGAAGCGGATGAAGAACACGCATATCCTCCTTGGCAGGCTTCAGCTTCTCCTGCGTAAGGATATAGCTGTCTCTCAAGCGGAGATAATCTGCCTCGTTGAAGAAGCGTTCGCGCTGAACACGTGTCATATACAGAATGTCAAGCTCCGGCATAACATCGTCAAGCGATGTTGTTTCCACATAAGAGATTCCTTTCGCATCGAGGACCTCAGCGCGGATATGCTCGGGAATACGAAGCTCATCGGGAGAAATGAACACAAAGCGTACACCGGGATAACGGCTCATTGCCGTTACAAGAGAATGAACGGTACGTCCAAACTTCAGGTCACCGCAGCAACCGATCACCAAATGGTCCACATGACCGAGCTCCCTCTTGATGGTGAAAAGATCCGTAAGTGTCTGTGTCGGATGATTATGACCACCGTCACCTGCGTTGATGACAGGAATATTAACGCTCATCTGTGCAACAAGCGGTGCTCCCTCCTTGGGATGACGCATTGCAATAATATCAGCAAAGCACGCGACGGTTCGAGCGGTATCAGAAACGCTCTCACCCTTGGAAACAGAGGAGCTTTGCGCATCAGAGAAGCCGATAACATTGCCGCCCAGATCGAGCATGGCAGATTCAAAGCTGAGACGGGTTCTTGTAGAAGCCTCATAAAACAGTGTAGCAAGCTTCTTGCCCTTACATTTCTCCGCATAGCGTTCAGGATTTTCAACAATATCCGATGCAACAAGCATCAGTTCGTCGATCTCCTGTGTTGTAAGCTCTGCGATATCGATCAGTCCTCGCGTTTTCATCAGCGAACCTCCATCCAGCTTTCATCGGAGGGATTGTCTCTGAATCTGAGAAGACGATCGATATCCTTGTCTGCAATATAACCGGTTTCAGCAGCAACCTCTGCGATTGTATCAAAATCAGTCAAGGAAATATTCTTTACATTTGCCTCAGCAAGACGAACAAGACCTTTCTTCATTCCGTAAGTAAAAATAGAAACGATACCGAGAACCTCAGCACCTGCCGCACGTAAGATCTCAACAACCTCGATAACGCTGCCGCCGGTAGAAATAAGATCTTCAACAACGACAACCTTTTGACCGGGAAGCAGCTTGCCCTCGATTTGATTCTGTCTGCCGTGATCCTTTGCGCCGGAACGAACATATCCGCAGGGTAAGCCGAGGATATGGGCGGTGATCGCGGCATGTGCAATACCTGCTGTACTTGTACCCATAAGAACCTCTGCCTCGGGGTACTGTTCACGGACGGTATCGGCAAGCGCATTTTCAACATCACAGCGTACTTTTACATCAGAAAGTGTGAGACGGTTGTCACAATACACAGGGCTGTGGATACCGGAAGCCCATGTAAAGGGCTCGTTTGGACGAAAGAAAACAGCCTGAATCGAAAGAAGGTCACTCGCTATCAATTTTTTTCTGGTGATGATGTCCATATTTTTATTCCTTTCTCTTTTTGAATGATGATTGACTTCGGGACGGTCAGAATCAACCGACAAATTCCGCTACACAACGACGATAAGCAGCCACAGGATCCTCTGCCGCTGTAATCGGGCGTCCGACAACGATATAATCGGATCCGATCTCCTTTGCCTGCGCAGGTGTCATAACACGAACCTGGTCACCAACATCTCCGTCTGCAAAGCGCACACCGGGTGTTACGGTAACAAAGGATCTGCCGCAGGTGTTGTGGACCTTCTCTGCTTCGAGAGGAGAACAAACGACACCGTCCAGACCTGCATCCGCCGCATTCTTTGCGTAATGCATAACTGTTTGATCAATCGGTGCAGAAATGAGCAGTTCATCGCGCATACGCTCCTCACTTGTTGAGGTAAGCTGTGTAACGGCGATCAGCATCGGACGTGTACCATCAGGCTTGGTAAGCCCCTCGATCGCAGCCTCCATCATCGCCTTGGTACCTGCTGCATGAAGATTGGTCATATCAACGTCCAACGCAGACAAAACCTTCATTGCCTTTTTGACGGTATTGGGGATATCGTGCAGCTTGAGGTCAAGAAAGATCTTATGACCGCGCTCTTTAATTGCGCGAACAATTGCGGGGCCCTCCGCATAATAAAGCTCCATTCCGATCTTTACAAACGGCTTTTCGTCTTCAAATTTGTCAAGAAAGCGGAACGTGTCCTCAGCCGAGGCAAAATCGCAGGCAATAATTACATCTTTTCCCATTCGTGTGCTCCTCCTATAATTTCATTTAATGTATTGATCCGGTACTCATTCATCGCTAACGGCAGTGCATTGATGATGTCACGGCAAGCAAACGGATTTCTAAGATTCTCGGCGCCGATCTCAACTGCAGTTGCACCGGCAAGCATCATCTCAATGACATCCTTTGCGCTGGAAACACCACCCATACCGACAACGGGAATGGAAACCGCTTTGAAAACCTGGTAAACCATCCGTACAGCAACAGGAAATACTGCTGCACCGGAATAACCGCCTGTCGTATTTGCGAGAAGCGGTCTCTTTTTACGAAGATCGATACGCATACCGAGCAGCGTATTGATCAAAGAAACACCGTCAGCACCTGCAGCTTCAACTGCACGCGCAATCTCTGTGATATCGGTAACATTCGGGGAAAGCTTAACAATAAGCGGCTTTTTCACAACATCTCTAACCGCTCTGACGACTGTTTCCGCAGATGCAGCAGATGTGCCGAATGCCATACCGCCTCCATGAACGTTGGGACAGCTGATATTCAGCTCGATCCACCCGACCTGATCCTCCGCATCAAGCTTTGCGGAAACCTCAACATATTCATCAAGCGAAAATCCCGACACATTTGCCATAACAGGCTTGGAAAAACACGTCTTCAGTTTCGGCAGCTCTTCGGCGATGACCGCGTCGACACCGGGATTCTGGAGTCCGACTGCATTGAGCATACCGGACGGACATTCTGCAATTCGCGGTGTCGGATTGCCGAAGCGCGGATGCAGTGTTGTTCCCTTAAAGGAAAAGGTTCCGAGAATGTTGATATCATAAAGCTCCGCAAATTCGTAACCGAATCCAAAGGTTCCGCTTGCCGGAATGATCGGATTATCCATATCGATACCGCAGAGATTTACCTTCAGTCTGTCGTTCATTTCTCCCATATGATCTCCTCCTTTACAAGAACAGGACCGTCCTTACAAATACGTTTATTGCCGTACAGTGTCTTGCAGGAGCATCCCATGCATGCACCGAATCCGCATCCCATACGCTCCTCAAAGCTATATTCACCCGAGGTAACCGATGCACGGTAAACCGCTGCCAGCATCGGCTCAGGACCGCAGGAATAGGTGTAAGTATAATTGCCCGCCGCTTCGAAAGCATCTGTGACGAATCCGCGAATTCCCTGTGTCCCGTCCTCTGTTGTGATGATAACATGTGCACCAAGCGCCTCGAAATCCTCCTTGCAGAAAACATCCTTATCCGAACGGAAACCGAGGACGACCGTAACATCACATCCCTTTGCGATCAACTGCTTTGCAAGCATATAAAGCGGAGGGACGCCAACACCACCGCCGATCAGAAGAGGTCTGCCACCGGATTTTTTGATATCGTATCCGTTTCCGAGGCCGACAAGGAGATCCAGTGTTTCACCGTTCTGCATTTTTGCCATTTTGGCAGTTCCATCGCCAACGACCTTATAGATCAGACAAAGACTCCCCTCTGTACTGTCACAAACGGAGATCGGACGGCGAAGATATAGGCCGTCGATCATAATATTTACAAACTGACCGGGTGCCGTAATTTCCGATGTGTCACCCGAAAGACGCATACGCATGATATCATGCGTCAGAGCAATGTTTTCCGTTACTACAAAAATTGTCTGTTTCATAGCTGTTCCAATAGCCTCCTGCAGAAAAAACTTGTATCACACTCTGTGAAGCACATCAAGGCTTACCAGAGGACCAAACAGGTCTGTTCTTATAAACGGTTTCGGCACAAGCCGCATACACATTCATTCCCTCAAAAGGAGTACAGCGTCCCATAGACAAAAAGCGGGACGGATCGACCGTGTCACGTTGACCGATCGCCCAAACTGTATATGCGTCGATATCGACCTCTGTTCCTCCCAAAGAGAAGCGCTGACGAGGATTGATGCTCATCAGGCGCACAAGATCCTCGATAGAAAGAATCCCCTCTCTGACAAGTCCGGTATAGAGCACCGGGAAAGCACATTCAAGTCCGACAATGCCGTTGAGGCTTTTCTCAAATCCTCTTGACTTTTCTTCAGCACTGTGCGGTGCGTGATCGGTTGCAATCATATCGACTGTCCCGTCAAGAACGGCCTCGATCAATGCCGCTTTGTCCTTGGGCGAGCGAAGCGGCGGATTCATCTTCCATTTTCCAAAATCCTCACACATGGTTTCGTCAAGCAGCAAATAGTGTGGTGCTGTCTCACAGCTTACATCAATACCGTCACGCTTTGCCTGACGGATAAGGGAAAGCGAGACCTCGGAGGATACATGGCAGACGTGAAGTGCAGCGCCCGTATCAGCAGCCAATAAAATATCCCGTTCCACCTCAGACCATTCGCTCCTCGGATCTGCCGGCAAATAACGGGTATCCTCGCAGTGCGCGGCAATGACCTTCCCAAGCGCATGCGCACGCTGCATTGCCTCACGCATCAGACCGGCATCGGCAACTCCGCAACCATCATCGGAAAAAGCGGAAACCATCGGTGCCATCCCCTCAAGGTCCGCAATCCGATTCCCTTTCTCTCCAACCGTGATCGCTCCCATCGGCTTGACCAAAATACAAGCATCACGGTCGATCATATCAAGCTGAGTCTGCAGGTTTGCCACAGTATCCGGCACCGGAGAGAGGTTCGCCATGGAACATACCGCCGTGAATCCGCCTCTTGCGGCAGCACGGGTCCCGGTCAGTATCGTTTCCTTATAAGAAAAGCCCGGCTCACGCAGATGAACATGAACATCAGCAAAACCGGGAAAAACAAAATATTCAACGGAATCGGAAAAAACAGCATGATCATGGAAAAAAGAAAACGCTTCGGCAACAAAGGTCCCCATGCGGTATACATTGGCACAGTGCATCATCTTCGTCATTTCAAAACCGCGCATCTCCGATCACGCGGAGAGTGCTTCCTTTCTTCGTACACATCATCTCGAAAAAAAGATGACCGTATTCGCTTTAATTCGTATTATTATAACACAATTATCACATCTTGTCAAGTGTCGTATAGTGATATTTGAGGCACGTTGTTTTGTCTGAAATCATCCTGTACACATGTCCGTTTTAAGTTACATATTTATTTCCACATTATTCTTCATTTGTTTTCAAATTTATCATAAAATGATTTGACAACAACAATAATCCGTAGTATAATATAGGTAGCAATATTTTTCTTGAAAGTGTTGTATGATATGGAGGTACTAGCGTGAAAGTAATGTTTATCTCTCCCGAATAAAGGCATAACCAAAAAGCCCCGCAACGTGACTGAATCATCACACAAACTAACAGGTGTTAAAACAATTCTTAGCGTACGTGCTCAAAGGCAACACTTATTTGTGCTTGACAAGATGATTCCAACACTGATTTTTATACTGTTTTCAGCAAGAAGTTCTTCTACACCTCCTCCTACCGTGCGTTGTAGTTTGTCTTTCCTCGCAAACAGTATACAACAAAAATATTAAATTTCGTCGCTATCCGTCAACTTTCATCCCTATTTGTGCTGACGCTTGAGCGGCAGAATGGAGATTATAATGAGTGATATAACCCGGGTGCTATGTACTGATGTTGAAGTTGAACACTTTGTTGATGGTATTCTTAATATTAGTGATATACATCAAAAAAGAATGGCTATTAATAATATCGCTGCTGCAGAACGAAATATTATTACATACTCTGAATATTCTACATGGACACGTTTGGACGACCGCGATTTTGAGTGGAGAGATGATAATAAACGAAAAGAACTCAGAAGACAAATCATCGAAGAATTATATACATTAAAGAGATTGGATCATGATGATGATATAATGATTGAAGTTGGAGGGGCAGCCCCTCAACATGCGCCGAAAAGCGAAAAAACGGCAATCTATGTTATTGGTCCGCCTGCATCAGGAAAATCAACAATCTCATCAATTATTGCAGATATTTATGGTGCATATATTGTTGACTCAGATTATGCCAAAAGAAAATTGCCCGAATATACTAATCAGATAGGAGGAGCCTCTTTAGTTCATGAAGAGTCAAGTCATCTCGTTTTTGATACTTCACAAGATAGTTTGCTGTCACGATGTCTAGAAGGAGGAAACAATATTGTTGTCCCTAAGATTGGAGATACTATAGATGGGATTATATGGTTTGCGAAGAATTTAAATTCAATTGGTTACAAAGTCTATTTAGTATCAATTGATTTGGATAGGCAAAAAGCTACCCAAAGGGCTTATCAAAGATATATAAAAACTAAAAGATATGTACCTTTATCATTGATTTTTGATAAATACGGTAATCAACCAACATTAAATTATTATAAGATAAAGCAACAGTATTCACCTCTCTTTGCTGGTTTTGCGCAAATATCTACTGATGTTCCAATTGGTACTCCAGCAAAAACTATTGAAATAGATAACATGAACGAACTTATTGGTATAGAATGGAGACGATAAGATGGCAAAGGTAAAATGTGTTGGACAAAGCAAAAAAACAAATGGACGACGCTCAACAGCCAAAACAAGACACAATACTACTCTAGACAATAACAGTATCTCTGTGGTAGAACAAAGAGGTATTTATGCACGAAAAATAACAGGTAGTGTTGTAACACACACAAGATATGCTGATATGCGTCGGAGATCATCTCAACTTGAGAAGGCTTATGTGAAGATATGTAATCGAGAACAAGAAGATATAGAGTTAATAACAACTGGAATTGCAAGATTTAAAAAATAGATTATTATTAACATCATGATAATAATCTATAACCAACCGTATTAATGATCTTAAACAAGCTCAAAAGGATACTCTGTAACCATGCCGATGACCATTTAACCGGTTATTATGATGGTACCATTTCCTATTGGGCTTTTTTCTTTTGTCATCTTGACAACATTGCTTCTGTATGTTATACTACAGAAAAACACGAACGATATTTCGTGTGTTGTGGAGGTATATTTTGAAATCCTTTGCATCACGTCTGCGGCAGATACGCCGACAAAAACGACTGAGTCAATCTGAACTTGCTGGAATAGTAGGAATTACCACCCGTTCCGTCCAGAATTACGAATCCGGCAGCCGTATGCCGAACAGTCTGGAAATCACAGAAAAACTGGCAGCGGCACTGGATATTACAACTACATATCTGCTGGGAGCAGAAGAGGAAACCACACCAGTGCATCTGCTTGGCTCCATTGCCTGCGGTCCCTTCAACTTCGGAGAGGAAAACATACTGGAGACCTATCAGTTCCCCACATCCTTCACCGGAAAGGGCGAGTTTTTCCTCCTCCGTACCTTCGGTGAGTCCATGATCGACGCCGGAATCGATCCGGGGGATCTTGTCATGATCCGTCAGCAGAACACCGCTCGTCCAGGAGAGATCGTGGTGGTGTCTGTCGGAGATGAAACCACACTGAAGCGGTATTTCCCAGAACCGGAGAAAGGCAGGATCCGTCTGCATCCTGAGAATGAAAAAATGGAAGATATATATGTGACTGAGTGCCTCATTCAGGGCGTAGCGGTCAAGGTGATCAAGGATCTATGAAGAACATTGAAGCAATTACCTACGCCATAGAAAATGCAATACAGACCGGAGATGGCACCTATACACCACCTTCCGGAATGCAGATTTACCGCAGCTTCATGGAAGCGGTTGGTTATACTCCCGCTGAATATCTGAAACGCCGCAGACTGTCCGTAGCATTGGCCCGAATCCGGCTGTCGGAATGGAGTAACGCGGAGATTGCATATGCCTGCGGCTATTCTTCCCAACAGGCCATGTGCAGGGAAATTAAAAATATGCTCGGCATGACAGCGGGTGAATACCGGAAAGATGCCTGTGTGTACTATTTCCCACCGTATGCAGGCAGTCGTGTGTGTCCGCTGACTGTGGCAAAACAGAATATCCCTGCCGTTTCCGCACTCCATTATTACGGAAGCAATCTGCAGGGATTGGAATCATCTGCCGTACATACTTTTTTATCTGCCAATCCGGAATACACAGGACGTCTGTTCGGGCGGGATGGAGGACAGGTCGGCAGCCGATTCCGATATACCTTATATATTACGGATGAATCCGCTAATACCACAGACTTTGAGACGGGTGAAACCCATCCTGCGTTTACATCTGTTATGGCTGTCACATCCTCCCCTAACATGGAACACAGTATCAATGCTGCATGGGACTGGCTGTATGCCCATTGGCTGCCGCACAGCTGTTACCGGTATGCAGGAGAGAACGATCCTACCCATACAACTGCATATTTTGAGGAATATCTGTACAAAAACGGCCATCCATACCGTCTGAAGCTATATCTGCCGGTGATTCATTC
>JAFQMO010000054.1 GCA_017414385.1 Clostridia bacterium | reverse complement strand
TACAGAGCAATTACCTCGTCAATTTCAGCTTGAATTTTTTCTTGATTATAGCCCATAAGCTCGTCGAGCGTTACTCCAAAGAAATAAGCCAAAGGTTGAAGAAGTGTAATATCGGGGTAAGTCTCACCTCGCTCCCATTTACTGACCGCAGCACAGGTAACATTCATAGCAACCGAAAGCTGCTCCTGCGTAATATTTTTTGCCGTGCGCAAACGCTTAATATTTGCACCAATAGTCATTTCCATAATCATACCTCCATAGAGATAAAAGTAAGCCGACGTCTGCTTCTGCTTATATTATAGCACAAAAACAGTTTCAGTAAAGGTATTGTTAGGAAACTTTGTGTTAACTCAAAGTTGAAAAATAGTAGCCACAAGAAAATGGCGCACCTGCTTTATCGCAGGCGCGCCAACCGCTGTTTCCGTTTCTATCCGACGGAAAGCAGGACGGTTTTCATCCCTTCTGTTTTTATATGGCTGCGTATTTCGATATCGAATCGACGCTTACTTTCCAAAGCAATCACCGACAACGTGTGTCGGTGCGCCATCGATAAAGCAGCGCAGATTCTCCTCAACAATATGCATCAGGCGGACACGTGTCTCCCACGGTGCCCATGCAACGTGCGGGGTAACGGTCAGGTTCTTGGCACCGAACAGAACACAGTCCCGCGCCATCGGCTCCTGTGTCAGGACATCGATGCCAGCACCCGAAAGATGACCGCTTTCCAATGCCTGCAAAAGCGCCTCCTCAACAACAACGCCGCCGCGGGCAGTATTGATAAAATACGCCCCCTTCTTACACTTTGCAAATGCTTTTGCATCAAAGAGTCCCCGTGTTTCCTCCGTCAGCGGTGTATGAACACTCACGATATCCGACTCTGCAAGCAAGGTATCCATATCCACATAACGAACAGAATCTGCGGTATCGGGATCGGTCACGGGACGGTGCGTCACTGCCAGCACACGCATCGAAAACGCCCGTGCGATCTCTGCGACCTTCCGTCCGATCGCACCATAGCCGACAATACCGATCGTCTTATCCGCAAGCTCGTACGTCGGGAATACAAACGGAGAAAACGACGGAGAATCCATCCAGCCGCCCTCTCTGACAAATGTATTGTACTGTGCTGTCCTGCTGTAATGGTTCAGAAGAAAGCCAAACACCGTCTGGGCAACGGCATTTGTGGAATAGCTGCCCGCATTGCTGACAACGATCCCGTGCGCACGGCAATATGCAAGGTCGATCATATTATATCCCGTTGCAAAGATACCGATATATTTCAGTTTTTTTGCCTGCGAGAGCACGGCTTCATCCATCACCGTTTTATTCAAAAGCACACAGTCCGCATCTGCGATCCTCTCGGCGGTCTGCTCCTTGCTTGTCAGGGGATATACCGTTACATCTCCGTATTTTTCAAATACCGACAGATCGAGATCCCCGTTTGTCACGGTCTGTGCGTCTGTCAGTACAATCTTCAGTCTTTTCATCATTCCACTCCTTACTTCTGTGATGCTCCGTCGCGGACCAATATCTCTTCGATCTCACAGATATACATCTTATGATAATCTCCGTTTTTATAATGTGACAGCATCTGCGTATCCGCAAAGGCATTTTCCTTAAGACGGTCTGCGTAAAGCTTTCGGCAAACAAAGATCGCACGTGCCTCCCGTGGTGCAGCAGTATTGCCGATCTCTGCCGGATGCAGTCCCGTCTGCGCAAATTTATCGCCGTCACGTCCGGATGCGGTACCGCAGAAGCGAAGTGCGTCCCGATATTCCTCACCAAAGAACGACAAGGTCAGCGACGGTGCCGCCTCCGTGAATGCATATGTATATCGCTGCGGACGGATAAACACAAAGGCGACCGGCTTATTCCAAAGAATGCCGCAGCCTCCCCAGCTTGCCGTCATGGTATTGACACTGCCGCTTTGCGGATCCTTCGCCGTAACAAGCATCCATTCTTTATCGATCAGATGAAAAAGATTCTCATCAAAATCATACGGAGATACCGTTCTCCATTCGGTCATATCAAGTAAATTCATCGTCATTCCTCCCTGTTCCCCTGTTTTATCGGTAGTATTTATAATATGCAATGATCGTGCGCTCAATGCCGCCATGCTCAAGGTCGGGACCGACGATCACGGCGCCGTCAAGCGACATCAGCTCCGAGATCTTCAGCTCTGTGATCTCTCCGCGAAAAATGATGTCCGTCTGACCGGCCGCACTGACGATCAGCTTTCCCGCGCGGATCGAAAGACTGCCGTCCTTTCCCAGGATCACGTCGATACCGTCCTGTCTCTCCGAAACATATTTGATATGCTTGCCCGCCACCTTCTCTGCCATCTCCCGGCGGAACGCAACGGAATTTTCATTGGGCTTTGTTTTGATCAGCTTTTTCAAAAATGACATACATCCTCCATGATACCCTTACTGTACCCTATACAAGTTCCTTCCTATATTGTACCATATAATTATAAAAAAATCATGTCTTTGTCAATACAAATTATTCACAAATTATCCAATTTTATTTTCTCTCAATTGTACAGATTGATGATGTTAAAAAAAATTGAAAAAAAGACTTGAAAATATCAATTTAATATGATATCATAACATAAAAATAATTGATGAATTACGGTCATTGACAAAGCCGTGATTCCGTTATCAAAAAACAAAAACCAAAACAAAAATCAAGGAACCCGGTATTATCACATGCTGTTCTTTTGTTGCAGACAGTGTCGTGTACCGCACATTCCCCGCCGGGAGAAAGGATGGTTGCAATGCTACCACTTGACAGGTTGACCAAGGAAGCAAAGCTCGGGTTTGCATCGCACGGTGTCGATATTGACAGTATCATCGTTGCAGTACAGCTTGACATGGACACCAACGGACGGTTCGGTGAAACTTGGCTCTGTATCGATGCAAACAAGAAAATGCATTTGATGTCCGCAACCGGAGACAAAAAGGACAAGGAAATCAAGATCCACAAGAATCCCCAAAAACCGCAAAGGATCCGGAAAAAGGATGACGGGGAGGAGCACTCCGCAGTATCGGCAGAAAGCTTTGAAAACGGTGTTTTCAAAACCTTTGATCTTGCCGATATGCAGGAGAACCGTTTGGAAAGCCTTGTAAACTCCCAGCGTCTGATTGCGAAGCTCGATGGTGTGTCAACCGTTATCGCACATTCCACACACTCCCGCAAGCAAAAGATATTCGTCTTTTTGGAGCTTTCCTCCCGTATCTACAACGGAACGGAGGTTACGGAAACTGATCAGATCTTTGATCAGTTCAACGTCAAATGTCCGAAATGCGGTAAGCTCTATGACGATCAGCGCCACAAGATCTGTTCCACCTGTGTCAACCGGAAGCCTCCCGTTGTACGGCTTCTCAAGTATTTGAGACCGCATATTCCCGGTTGTATCATTGTTATTGTTTCCACACTTACGATGGCAGGTCTCTCGCTTGTATCTCCGTTGATCTCGACTCTTTTCCTGTACGACAACGTCATTTCCGAAACCGGTAAATACCATCATATGGGTGTCAAAATGGTTTGGCTTGCCGTTGGATTGATCGTTGCGCTTTCCGTCCTTTCAACATTGATCAATATCATACGCTCGATCTCGGAGAATAACCTCGGTAACCATATATCGTGGGCCGTGTCCAAGGATCTGTTTGCTGCCATTCAAAAGCTCTCCCTGTCCTATCTGACAGATAAATCAACAGGTGAGCTATATTCGCGTGTCGGCGACGCCTGGAGCATATCCGGCTTCTTTACCACCCATCTTCCCACGGCAATCACGCACGTTCTTAATTACATCGGCTTGACGATCATCTGCTTCTCTTTGAACTGGAGACTGACTCTGATCGTCTATATCCCTGTTCCGATCATTATTTACATGTTCAAGCGTGTTGTTCCGAGACTTCGCCGCATGTACACCAAGGTATATAAGAGCAATGCGGCAGTAAACGCTTCCCTCAATGACTCTCTGGGCGGTGTCCGTGTCGTTAAGGCGTTTGCAAAGGAAGCCGAGGAAACCAACCGTTTCCATTCTGTTTCTCACAAGGCTTATGAGGCAAACCTTGAGGTCAACCTGATCTCGCTGATGATCTTCCCTCTGATTGGCTTGCTGTGCGGTCTTTCCGCAAACGCGATTTGGGGATTCGGCGGTATCCAGGTCTTGAATCAGGAAATGACATACGGTGAATTTGCCGCATTCTGGAGCTACATCGGTATGATCTTCGCACCGCTGAACTATTTCACGCAGTTCATTGATTATTTCACGAACGTATCCAACACCGCGTCCCGTATGTTTGAAACGCTTGATGAGATCCCCGCGATTCAGGACGGCCCCAACGCAGTGGATATGGATACTACCATGCGCGGCGATATCACCCTGGAAAATGTTGATTTCCAGTACACACTTGCACGTCCGATCCTCAAGGATGTCAACATGAACATTCATGCAGGTGACCAGATCGGTCTTGTCGGACACACCGGATGCGGAAAGACGACCATTATCAACTTGATCCTGCGCCTTTACGATGTCAATGACGGCCGCATTCTGATCGACGGCGTCAATGTAAAGGACATCAAGGTTTCCTCACTCCGTAAGAACATGGCAGTCGTTTCACAGGAGATCTACCTTTTCCGCGGAACCATTGCAGACAACATCCGTTACGCAAAGCCCGATGCTACGCTTGACGAGGTCATTGCAGCAGCAAAGATCGCAAATGCACATGACTTCATTCTCTCTCTCCCCGACGGCTATGATGCAATTGTCGGTACCGGTGCACGGTCACTCTCCGGCGGTCAGAGACAGCGTATTTCCATTGCACGCGCAGTCCTGATGAACCCGCGCATCCTGGTCCTTGACGAAGCGACCGCGGCAATGGATACCATTACCGAGCGACTCATTCAGGACGCTTTGTACAAGATCATTGAGGGACGAACCTCGATCACCATAGCACACCGTCTTGCCACCCTGAAAAACTGTAATTACCTCTACGTTATTGAAGGCGGTATGATCGCAGAGCACGGTACTCACACCGAGCTCCTCGATAAGAAGGGCATCTACCACAAATTGTATACCATCCAGACAGAAGCAATGAGCAAGGTCCTGCAGGATGCCTGAGATTTTGTTCATGAAAGATGGAACAGACGGTATGGAATGCATTCCGTCGCAAGAAAGGAGCTATAACGATGGCAGAAAATGAAAAGACCACAGCAGCCGCTGTTGAAGAAACAAAGGAAGAAACCAAAGAAGAAACCAAGGCAGAAGCAAAAAACGAAGCTGCCGAAAAGGAAAAAGAAAAAGCCGATCTTTCGAAAAAGCTCGGCCTTGATGAAGAGGGTCTGACAGCGCAAGGCCGTGAAAATGAGGCATTGGAGGCTGCGCTTGAAGAGGAAATGGATGACGATGATGCGGGAGATTTGATTTTTGATGATGCCCGCGAGTCCGTCCCTCTGACTGCTGCAAATGTTTCCTTCAAGAAGAACGCAGCCGGTCTTGTTTCCATGACATTGAAGCATGAGGACGGAACAGTCGAGGAATTTGAGCGTATCGTTCCCGTCCGCTGCTTCCCCATTACCTCCCCAAACGAATTCATCTCGATCCGCGAGCCCGATACCGCGCAGCAAACACGCGGCAATGAAATCGGTATCATCCGTTACATCACAGATATTACCGAGGAAGACCAGACGCTTATCAATCAAGAGCTTGAAACACGATACTTCCTGCCCGAGATTCTGAAGGTTCGTTCCGTCAAGGAAAAATTCGGCTTCTATTATTGGGATTCCGAAACAACTGCCGGTGATATCGTATTTGTTGTAAACAACCCCTTCTCCAACATCAGATCGTTGGAGGACGGTTCCATCTACATCACCGATACGGAAGGTAACCGTTTCATGATCCCCGATCCCAAGAAGTTGGATACAGCCAGCTTCCGCAAGATTGAGATCTATCTGTAATTTTTCGTCCCAAAAACATTCGCCAAGAAAGGACAGTCAAACACATGAAATTGATGTATGACATGCCGGAGCTTGACCAAAGTGTCTTTGATGACGCTGTAACGGAACAAGAAAAGCTGATGTATGTGGTTCCCTTCACAATCAACGAAGATCAGTTTGTGTCCGGATGGTTGGCCATCACCGATAAAAAGATCTATAAGATCTTAGACGGCAAGCTTCTTGCCGTATGGGAAATCAAAAACTCCTGCAATTATCAGACAGAGGTCATGTACGGAAGCTGCGGCTTCTATGCAACGTTCAACGGAACAAGTACCCTTATCTGTCAGTTCGTTTCCAGCCGCCACCTTTCTCGTTATGCAGTGATCTGTCGCGCATGCGAGATTCTTGCGCAGCAGGAAAACAATCTTACTCCCATTGAGGATGACACCCCTGAGCGTTTCTGCCCGAAGTGTAACCGTCCTTACGTCGCAAATTCCACCATTTGTCCGAACTGTATGGACAAAAAGATCATCTATAAGAAGCTGTTTGCCATGACAAAGGGTCTGCGTCTGATGATGTGTGTCCCGCTGTTCGTTGCAGCCTTCTCCGTTATCTTCTCTATCATCAATCCGATCATACAGAAGCACGCCGTCGATGACTATATGCTTGCCACAGACGGAAAGGACAAGATCGGCGGATTCATTCTCGTTGTCTGTTGTATTGTCCTCATCGACTTCATTTCCCGTGCACTCGGTGTCTTCCAAGGACGCGTTGCTGCGATTGCCGGTAACAGATTCACTCTGATGCTTCGTTCTCTTCTTTATGAAAAGATCACATCGCTTTCGCTTGCTTCGATCTCCAGACGTCCGACGGGTGAGTTGATGACGAGAATCACAACAGACACAGCAACGATCCAATCGTTTATCGTACACCAGATCCCAAGCTTGTTTGTTACGCTTACAACATTCATCATCTCCCTCATCATTCTGCTGATCAATTATCCTTGGGTCGCCATATTCATTTTTGCACCGATGCCGCTTGCATATCTCTTCTCCAGATATATCTTCAGCATCATGTCCCTGCGTGACCGCAAATATGAACGACTCCACACCAAGAATAACTACATCCTGCAGGACTCCCTTTCCGGTTTCCGTGTTGTCAAGAGTTACGGTAAGGAACAGGAATGTACGGAAAACTATTCAAAAACAGCAGACCGATGCGAATGGCAGGCAATCAGTAACGGTAAACGTGACCGTTCCCTGAACCCCCTGCTTTCCATGCTGATGCATGCCGGTAACTACCTTATTCTGTTCTATACATATACCCAGGTCTTTAATCAAGGTCTGACGATGGGTGAACTTTCTCAGATCACCGCATATGCAAACATGGTATATGCTCCCCTTCTGACATTCTCAACACTTCCCACCATCATCACACAGTTTTTGACAAGAGTTTCCAAGGTATTCGAGATCCTCGAGGAAACGCCCGATATCAACGATATTGATCTTCCGATCGACATTACAATCGAAGGTAATATCTCTATTCGAAATGTCACCTTTGGTTACAACAGCTTCGATCCCGTCCTCAAAGACGTTTCTGTGGAGATCAAAGCCGGTGAAATGATCGGTATCGTCGGTCACTCCGGATGCGGTAAATCCACACTTGTCAACCTGATCATGCGTATGTATGAGGTAAACAGCGGTGAGATCGTCATCGATGATGTCAACATCAAGGATATCTCTCAGAACGCACTCCGTTCGCAGATGGGTATCGTTCTTCAGGAAACCTTCCTCTTCAACGGTACGATCCGTGACAACATCCGTTATGCAAATCCCTTTGCAACGGATGATGAGGTCATCCGCGCTGCTAAGATCGCAAATGCACACGAGTTCATCATGAACCTTCCCGAGGGTTACAACACCAAGGTCGGCAATGCCGGCGGAACGCTCTCCGGCGGTGAAAGACAGAGAATCGCCATTGCGCGTGCGGTCATTCACAACCCGCGTATCCTGATCCTTGACGAAGCAACCGCGGCACTGGATACCGAAACAGAAAAGCAGATTCAGGATGCTCTGAACCGTCTTTCTGTCGGTCGTACCACGATCGCGATCGCACACCGTCTGTCCACACTTCGTAACGCAGACAAGCTGCTCGTTATTGACAAGGGTCGTGTCGCAGAATTCGGTACACACGCTGAGCTGCTCAAGCAGAAGGGTATCTATTACCGTCTCGTTATGGCACAGAGAAAGATGGCCAAGGGTGATAATCAAAAGATGGAAGCCAAGGTCAAAGCAGAACGCGAGCAAAAAGCACTCTCTGCAAAATAAGGTTCATCCATCAAACGGACTGTCCCTCCTCGGACGGTCCGTTTATTTTTGCATGAAGGGCATTCAAAAACATTTCAAGAAGCTATTGTAATCCCCGTGATTTTACGTTATAATGGTAACAGAACACCCCACAAGGGAACCGTACATCAAAAAAGGAGGTGTGATCTCCATGAAGCTGTCCCCGGATCATCGGGCATTATTTGAAAAAGAAGAGATCCTGTGCAGCGGCGTTCTCGACTTCTCGCTGTGCCGAATCATCCGCCAGAAGCGCTTGGACATGATGGGCTTTTCATCCGTTTCCCCTGCATCTGCGATTGTTTTTCTGGTTCCGTACTATGTTCACGACAAAGCAGAACGAAATATTTCCGCATATGCTGTTTCGTGTGATTATCATCTGTATTTTCAAGATCTCTTTTCCAAGCTCTGCGATCAGCTTCAAAAAATGCATCCACAGTACCGTTTCTGCGGTGCCGCAGACAACTCCCCCTTGGACGAGAGGCACGCAGCCGCACTTTGCGGTCTTGGGATCCTTGGCGATAACGGTCTGCTGATTCATCCGCTGTACGGATCCTATGTTTTCATTGGAGAGATCTTATCCGATATGCCGCATACACTACTTTCCGATGGCAATGATGCCCCCACTCCCGAGATCCGTACATGTGAGCACTGCGAGGCGTGTCAGAGTGCATGTCCGATCCAAAAGAACCCCTATGGGATCCGCCGCTGTCTTTCCGAGGTCACGCAGCAAAAACGCTTGGACATCCTCACAGATCCCGAAACAAATGCGCCATACGATCCACGACAATGTGAGAATTATATCCGTCATTACAAAACAGCATGGGGCTGTGATCTTTGTCAGAGCGTCTGTCCGCACAACCGCAACCCCAAGGAGACTCCCATCCCCTTTTTTCACAAGGAACGGATCCCGTATCTTACATCCGATATCATCAACGGAATGTCGGAGGATGCATTCTCCGCACGTGCGTACGCATGGCGAAAAAGGCCATGTATCCTCCGTAATCTCTCCCTGCTTGAAAAAGACGAGTGATCCTGCTTTCTCCACAAAAAACGACCGATGCATGCATCGGTCGTTTTTATGCTTTGTTATTTCTTTATCTTAGAAAATGTCCGTTTCATGCAGCACAACACCGCACGCAGTCAGCCGTTTTTGGAGCTCCATTATATCGAGGGAAGCAAAATCATCGGTCATTGCAGCAGCAATTCCTGCGGCTTCTCCCGTTACAGCACAACAAGGGATCACACGCATGATATCCCACATCGTTTCGGTAACCGAAGTACAACGTCCCGCATAGATCAGATTTTTAACGCTTGCATTGTACAGTGTCCGGAACGGAACCTCATAGATCGGTCCGCGGCACTTCCAATTGGACACCATACCGATCGAGTCCTCAAATCGGGTATGCATCTCTTTATCGGAGAGCGTATATTCACCAACGATTTTCCGTGTCATACGAATCTGCGGGGTCGTAGCGATCGTTACAGGAAAGATCGAAGCATCCTCCTGACGTCTGTTCAAAAAATCGTGATAGGTCGATTGATGGGACAGGACAGTCATTTCCGAAAGCTCCTTGCCGTCAAGTCCGAAAAAACGACGTTCGGAAAGCGATTCTACGCGCTCAGCCTCCGTTTTTTCCTCCTCGGGAGCATCACAGAAGCCCAGCATATTGAGCTCATATCCACTGCTTCTGCCACTCGAATAATACCACGCTGCAAGAATATTTCCCTGTGTAAAATTTTCCGTCGGAGCACCTGCAAAGACCGCAATATCACAGTCACCGGTTGCATCTACAACAGAGGTGACACGGTACGCTCTGCGTCCCGATTTGTTTTCCGTGACAAGGTGCTCAATCTTGCTGTCTTGCATATTGACACCGACAACGTATGTACCGTAAAGGATATCGACACCCGCGTCCATCAGAAGCTTTTCTGCAAGGATCGCAAACAGCTGCGGATTGTACTGCACCTCAAATCGGGGATCCGCCTCGCCTCTCGGTCCGTCCGTATCCAGCCAATTCTTCGGATAATCTGCCTCTGCACCGTGTAAGATCGACAGGCGGAACAATTCCTCTGCAATACCGAAGGAGACTTGATGTCCAATACCGTCACACAACGGAAGATAGATCGTTACAAGTCCTGCCGTACCCAAGCCGCCAAGCATATACTGCCGCTCAAAAAGCACCGTTCTCTTTCCCTGGCGTGCCGCTGCGAGTGCTGCCGCGATACCACCAAATCCGCCGCCGCAAACTGCAACATCGTAGGTATCGAGAACCTTTGTCTGTATTGTTTCTGTAATCATATTCAAGATAACGTCCTTTCCGGAATCCAAATATCAAATGTTTTCAAAGCCGATGTATTTCTCTTTCGAGGTTCCGTGAAGAACTGCCGCCTTGATCGCTGTTTCAAAATGCCGCAGAGGAAGGAAAAAATAATCCTCTCCGCTGTCAGTCTGTGCAAACGCAGTGCGCGTTTCCGTCAACCATGAAAAATATCTATCATCGTGCCAAAGGTCGATGGGGTCAAACAAATACTGCTGCATGAGCGCCCCTGCAGCACGTGCACAGTATCCGCAGGCTGCTGCATCGATCATGATCCGTTCCGCATCCTCTGCAAATGCTTTTTTCATCTGAGGATCCTGCGGCTGATAAGACGCAAGATAGGGCTTGGTGCAAATGTTCCGCAAATACGCTCTCCAAAGGGCTGCTGCCTGCTCTCCCCGCGGTGTGAGCACACAAACAAGCGATGTCCGCCTTGCATTCGGACGTGTTTTTACACGGATATACCCAAACCTTCTCTTTTTCAGAAGTGCGCGATCAACGTGTCGGCGAAAAGCATCCGTATCCTTCTGTACACGTGCCGCTGAACGCCGCACATAATCCTGAAGTGCGGAAAGACGGATCGAGTTCACCGGCCCGCTCGCACGCCGCAGAAGATGGATCAAAGAACGCTCATGTGCCGCAAGCTTTTTCATATCGATATCACGTCTGCAAACCACGCGAACGCCGTCAGCGCGGAGAAGCGTATCACCCTCTGCAAATCGAAGAGCGAGAACGCCCCGTCTGTTCAGATCGAGAAGTGTCGCTGTAAAGTCTGCAACATCACGTCTGTTTTCGGGCACCGCTCCGGTCAGCTCCATCAGGCGGAACACCTCCGCAGGAGACAGCGGCATCGGCGGGCGGAAGGTGATCCCGCTCGGTACAGCCCGTGCGCGGAATCTTCTTTCCACGTGTCTTTGACGATGACGGATATATCTGCTCAAGCGCTTTGCGGGACGGACAAAGTACACCGTCAAAAGCAGCAAAACGATCACAATCAGCGAAGCTGCAGGCGGTGCATAGAGCAGCAAAGGAAGGCTGATTGCAAACAAAAGTACGATTTCCGCCAAAACAAGCAAAAACATCACCGCAAATACGCCCCCTTTCAAAAATAACATTTTCAAAACAGTATAATACAGTATAATTATATACAAAAAACGCCCATTTGTCAAGATTTTGCGTCGATATCAATGACGCGCAATGTACGGTCCCATACGCATCCACTCTGCCGCCGCAATCGGACGGTCCAGCAGCATTCCATACACCTCATCCGCATACTGTGCCCGTAAAAACGCCCTTTGCACATCATCCGAATATGTCCGATATGCCGCGGGCCGCGTCAATATCGGGAAGGAATCCTTCCGCCGCTTTGATAAAAAGGCCGTCCCCCTCTCATTTGCCGCAAGCAGAAGCGTATACGGAACAGGGGCCCGCAATTCCTCTGTGCTGCATAAGAAAAAACCGTACCATGCCGCACGGCGAAGTGATGCATTGGTATATTTTTTTGTTTGTGCCTCGGCAAAGAACGCCTCAAGGGTCGAAACAGAACACGCAATGCGGCACAGCCGCTGCGCAATACCGCCCGACAAGCCTGCATACTGTGACAAACGTTCCGGATCGGTCCTTCTGAAGCAATGGAGCAAAAGAGTCCCTGCTGCCGCATCGGGGTGCAGACAAAGACGTCCCTCTGCAGCCTCTTCCCGCAACACACACACCGTTTCCGAAGGGAGTCTGGCATATGCCCCCTCACTGTCACCGTCACAGAGCAGCTTTCGTATCGCAGACGCACTGGCTATCTCGTTTTCTCCATCTGCCGCAGGAGCATCGTGCATCGCACCGCATCGTTTGATCGCAATCGGCGATATCCGTCTGCCGCAATAACGGATCGCACGCAGATATTCTGCGCCAAGCATATTATTCGGCAGACGCAGAAGATCGGCTTCCTCTTCACCGTACAGCATTCGGATCACACGGTCCCGCAGGAGCGGATACCCCATATCGGAAAAAGACGGATCCTTTGCAGCAGCATCCATTTCCCGTAAAAATGTCTCACCGTCCAAATGGGAGGATGCTTGCAGAAGCGGCTTGATCGAGTCACTTTCCGCACCAAAGCAAAGCATATCCACGTCAAGCGCATCCAGAATCGAAACACCGCCGCGCGCAAACAGCTCCGCAGGTGCCATCGACCATGGAAAAGGTAGCTCAAGCACCAGATCCGCACCGCACAAAAGTGCCGCTTTGGCACGGGCATATTTTGTCGCAGCGGACGGTGTTCCGCGCTGTGTAAAATGTCCGCCCATAATACAGATCCGTACCGCATCCGGATATCTCTGCGCCAATGTCTGCAGCTGATATGTGTGCCCCTTATGCGGCGGATTATATTCACATATGATACCAACCGAACGCGTCACAGCCCGTCCCGCCTCCTTTTTCCGGCGACGTCTACAGATGCCAATCCGTGCACACCATCCCCAAAGAAGCGTGCAGGAAAGATCCAAAATGACAAATTTTTGTCATAAAATCCGTCGACATACTTGAAATTATCGTAATAATATTGTATAATATACATTGTATCTCAATCAATTACTTTTTGCAATAGCAAAATACATATTTGGAGGAAATTTTTATGAAAATTCTCGTCGTGAATGCCGGAAGCTCCTCTCTGAAGTATCAGCTGTTTGATATGGAGTCGGACGACATTTTGGCAAAGGGTATTTGCGAACGCATTGCCATTGACGGTAAGATTACCCACAAGCTGCCCGACGGCAGAAAGATCGAGCTTGCAATGGATATGCCCAACCATGCAGTTGCAACCAAGATCCTCGTTGACACTCTCACAAACGCCGATTATGGCTGTATCAAGGATATGAGCGAGATCGAGGCAGTCGGTCACCGTGTTGTCCACGGCGGTCCTTACTTCTTCGAATCCTGCCTTGTCACCCCCGAGGTCATGGAAAAGCTTCGTATGTGCGTCGACTTTGCACCGCTTCATACTCCCGCACACTTAATGGGTATCGATGGCTGCACCGCTGTTATGCCCAATGTTCCCCAGGTTCTTGTTTTTGACACCGCATTCCACACCACACAGCCCAAGAAGGCAAGCACCTATGCCATCAAGTATGAGGATGCTGAAAAGTATCAGATCCGCCGTTACGGTGCGCACGGTACCTCTCACCGTTTTGTATCCGCAGAAATGGCAAAGCTTCTTGATAAGCCTCTTGAGGAGACAAAGATCATTACCTGTCACATCGGCAATGGCTCCTCCATTACTGCTGTCAAGGGCGGTAAGTGCGTCGATACATCCATGGGCTTCACGCCCCTCGACGGTGTTGAGATGGGTACCCGCTGCGGTTCCATCGACCCCGCGATCGTTCCCTATCTCATGAAGAAGATGAATTGTACACCCGATGAGATCGCAAACTATATGAACAAGGAATGCGGATTCCTCGGTGTTTCCGGTATTTCCTCTGACAGCCGTGATATCGAGGCTGCGATCCGCGAGAACAATGACGAGCGCGCATGGCTTGCCGCAAATGTTCTTGCATACCAGATCCAGAAGTATATCGGCTCCTACACTGCCGCAATGAATGGTCTTGATGCTGTCGTCTTCACAGCAGGTATGGGTGGAAACAACCCCGAGCTCCGTGAGCGTGTATGTACCGATATGGAATTCTTCGGTATCAAGATCGATAAGGCTGTCAACGATGCAGCGCATCACCAGAGCAATATCGTCAAGCTCTCCACCGATGATTCCCGTGTTGCCGTCTACCTGATCCCCACAAACGAGGAGCTCATGATCGCGCGCGACACAGAAGCGATCATAAACAAGCTTTGATCTCATTCTAAAAAACGAGCCTCCCGATGCATTTATCCGCATCGGGAGGCTTTTCATTGTACAGATCACGTATCGCCGCCGTTACCAAAGCAGCCGCTTGAGCACGATACGTGCTTTTTTATAGAAATACCGAAGCTTCGTCATACGCTTCGCCTTTTGATATGCCGCGTCGATGGCATCGCCGAACATCAGCGGATCGGTCTCAAAGCGTTCCATTTTTTTCGCAAGATGCCTGAACTGTACACAATAGATCATCTTGAACCACAGATCGCTTTCTCTTGATGTTTCTCTGTGCCAATATGCGCCAAATTGCTCGTCCATCGGCGCAAACATGATCCGATCCATCTCCTCCTGCGTATAATAGCCCTGCTCGATTGCCATCGACACAATATCTGTACCGGGCAGGAAATTCAAGCCATGAAGCTGCAGCTCGTACGGTCG
>JAFQMO010000053.1 GCA_017414385.1 Clostridia bacterium | reverse complement strand
CTTTGGTATAGTAAAGCGATCATTCTGCTCTCGGGGGAACCTCAACGGTATTATCCGCGATGGTATTTGCAGCAGCCTTTCCTGCGACAACACCTGTGATCAGTGTGCTGAGATCAATACCGGTTGCTTCCTTGACGCCCTCCATGATCTGGCTGGTGGTTGTCATGACATCACCGACCATCTTGGTTGCATTGCCGTCACCGTACATAACGATACGATCTGTTTGTGCAAGAGGCATCGCAGCATTCTTAACAACCTCAGGCAGCGCTGCGAGATACATTTCGAGGACAGATGCTTCACCCATCTTCTTTTGAGCCTCAGCCTTCTTTTCGATGGCTTCTGCTTCTGCAAGACCCTTTGCACGGATACCTGCAGCCTCCTGTTCCATTGCATAACGGTTCGCTTCGGCTTCTGCCTTGAGCGCTTCTGCCTTCTGCAATGCCTCGAATTTTTCCGCTTCTGCTTCTTTCTGACGGCGGATCAGATCTGCTTCTGCTTCCTTTTCGGTCTTATACTTCATCGCGTCTGCCTGCTTGCGGATCTCCGCATCAAGCTGACGTTCCTTGAGGGCAATTTCCTTCTCAGCAAGCTCTGCTTCCTTTTCACGTCTTGCGATGTCGGCGTTGACCTTTGTAACCTCAATGGTCTTACGCTGGTTCTCCTGCTGGATCGAATATGCCGCATCCGCTTCCGCACGCTTACCGTCGGCACGTGTCTGCATCTCAGCCTGCTGGATAGCAAGTGCTGCATTCTGTTCCGCGATCTTCTTTTCCGCTTCAACCTTGACCGCGTTGGATTCCTGCTCTGCATTTGCTGTTGCGATTGCAATATCACGCTGTGCATTGGCCTTTGCGATCTGTGCATTCTTACGGATCTGCTCTACGTTATCAATACCCATGTTTTCAATCGTGCCAGCAGCATCCTTAAAATTCTGAATATTGAAGTTGACAACCTCGATACCGAGCTTCTCCATATCGGGGACGACGTTTTCCGTGATCTTTTTTGCAACGCCCTGTCTGTCCTGTACCATTTCCTTCAGACCGACGGAGCCCACGATCTCACGCATGTTACCTTCCATGACCTGCGTAACAAGAGTGATCAGTGACTGTCTGTTCATTCCGAGCAGCGCCTCTGCCGCACGCTTCAGCATATCGGGATTGGAGGAGATCTTGATATTCGCAACACCGTCAACCGATACGTTGATAAACTCATTCGTCGGAACAGCCTCTGTTGTCTTGACATCTACTTGCATGACATTCAGAGAAAGCTTGTCAACGCGCTCAAAAAACGGAACACGCCAGCCTGCACGACCGATCAGTATTCGCTTCTTTCCGAGACCTGTGATGATGTAAGCAGTGTCCGGCGGTGCTTTCAGATAACCGATCGCAAAGAGTACGATCACCAACGCGACGACGGCGATACCAATGATCACCCCGGGGCCAAGTCCTTCGAGTACAGATCCGGCAGCATCCAGTCCGGTTGCCATCGAAAGTTGAGTAAGTTGTTGCAGCATATGATATGCTCCTTTCTGTTATTGGGAAACATTCCCTTTTATTACACCGCAAAACCGCACGCGGTCATATGAACTTATGTCGCGATCTCTTGATGTTGTATATATTATATCATACAATCACGTGATTGTCAATACTTTTTTCGAGATTTTTTCACTTTTTTCATGGTTTTTGTTTTCTCCGTCCCCCCTCTTGCAAAATCTTCGGATATTTGTTATAATATTGGTAACATCATATTCAGAGAGGAACGCTTTCATGAAGGACATTCATATTGTTCTTGTCGAACCTGAGATCCCTCAAAATACAGGGAACATCGCCCGTACTTGTGCCGCAACAGGCGCCGCACTGCATTTGGTCCGTCCGCTCGGATTTGCCATTGACGATAAAAAGCTGAAACGTGCAGGGCTTGATTATTGGGACAAGCTCGACATTACATACTACGACGGTCTGGATGATTTCTTTGCAAAGAATCCCGATGCCGCATTTTTCTGCTTTACCACGAAGGCGCCGCGTACTTATACTGACGTTGTTTACCCGCAGAAGGTTTTTTTAATGTTCGGCAAAGAAACCAAGGGACTTGACGAAGATTTTCTTTATCAAAACGCAGAGCACTGTGTCCGTATTCCCATGCGGGACACGCTGCGTTCCCTGAATCTCTCCAATGCCGCAGCGATCGCAGTCTATGAGGTTCTGCGTCAGAGAGGGTTTGAAGGCCTCCGTGAGGACGGCGAGCTGACCTCGCGTTCCTGGTAACCGAAAACACCAAAAGCCCCCCGGAAAAGTCTTACGGGGGGCTTCGTTTATTTCATCGGATTTACTTATCAAGAGGTGTATAGACAACCGGATGTCATATTAACCGCATATATACTTCAGTTGAAGTTGTAATTGTTCTACTTGCTCTTCGCCCGCATTCGTAACTTTACACATTTTATCTAAAACAACAATTTCGTTGAGTTCACCAAAGAGAACGTCTGCTCTATCAATAACAGACTCGTATGCTTTCACAGGTAAAACTGCAAGACCAACCATAAGTCGTTCGATAGTATCCTTTAGTTCAAAAAGGATGAAGATTTCAAAAGAATTTATAATATGTAATGACGGGCATAACAGAGGACGTTTACGGTCTTCCCTTGACCTCTGCAACATGGTCAACAGGCGACCAGTCTGTGATTTGATTTCTGTCCAAATTCAACTCCGTCAGATTTGTCAAATTGGAAAGCACAGAGATGTCGCTGATCGCATTCCTATCCAAATTCAAGCTCGTCAGATTTGTCAAATTGGCAAGCGCAGAAATATCGCTGATCTGATTGTCCCACAAAACCAGGAGTGTCAGCTCTGTCATGCCGGCAAGCGCAGAGATGTCACTGATTCCATTGTTTTTGAAATACAGTTCTGTCAGATTGGTCAGATTGGAAAGCGCAGAGATGTCACTGATCGGATTGTTTTTCAAATCCAAAACTGTGAGATTGGTAAAGTCCGCAAGCGGGGAGAGGTCGCTGATTCCATTCCAGCTCAAGCTCAGCCACGTCAGATTTGTCAAATCAGCAAGCGGCTCGATACCGGAAAGATCTTTGATGTCACTATAATCGAGGAACAAAAATTCTGCGTCTTCAAAATCGGAGACATACAGATCCCCCTCGGGTGTATCGATTTCTTTGCGCAGTGCTTTTTCAAGATTGGGGTCTGAGATCTCAAGCTTTTGTCCCTTTCCAACCTCTTCGGT
>JAFQMO010000052.1 GCA_017414385.1 Clostridia bacterium | reverse complement strand
GCTGATCTATCAACTGAAGCATGACCGGCTGTTTCTATGCGCGGTTTTCACCCGTCCTTCCTTTTTCAGCAGAAACAAGCAGATCTTCGGCGTATCCCCCGAATGGTTTGACAATCACAAATGGGCACTGTACCGTGTGGATGACATCCCGTCCTCCTATTCCGGAACGCTCAAGGTCGGGAAGGACTTTGATTACACCCATTGGCAGCACGACGATAAAATGTATCCTGTCCCGTTTACCCCCGAGGTCTATCAAAAAAACGGCTATGCGCGGTTTGAAAACGGGATACTGACCGAGTTATTTCTGGATGAAGCATGATCAAAACGTTTTTTTCGTCATTTTTTACAGTTATACAGAAACAGGTGATCCCTATGAAACGATCCATGATATTCCTGCGCTGCACGGTATGTCTGCTTTGTATGATCTTGATTCTGAGCACCTCATCGTGCTTCTTCATTCCCCGTCAGAGACTGTCGCATTCCGATACAGATCGTACACCGGACACAGCCGCATCCAATGCCATACAGTCTGCAAAATCAGAGGAGACCTCCATCGCCTCCGATCTCGTATCGGAATCCGTATGGGTAACGGACGAGGTCACGGAGAGCCCCCCTCTCCCCGAAGAAACAACAGAAACGGCAGCAGAAACCGCCGAGGCTATCCCGGCAGACCCTTCTCAATATTTTGAAAACAGCCTGTTTGTCGGAGATTCCATTCTGGAGGGGCTGGCGCAATACGTCCGTGCGCAGCGGCAAAACGGCATCGAAATGCTGTCCGACGCGAAATTTCTGACAAGCATTATGGGAATCCGTGTTGCCGACTTGATCGGTGAGACCGCGGAGCATGAACGGATCCGGTATCTGTATCGCGGAGCGGTTCATGAGTTTTCGGAGATTATCTCTATTGCCAAGCCGAAACGCCTGTTTTTGCTTGTCGGCATGAACGATCTTGCGGGAGGCGCCACCGTCAATGATACCGTCATGCGGTATGAACGTCTGTTGCTCCACTTGAAAACCAATTTCCCGACGTTGGAGATCGTCGTTATGACCCCAACGCCGAAGACAGCCTCCTCCTGGCTTCCCGATTACTGTAAAAACCCCGAATTCGGCAGTCCCCTTCTGCGTTCGTTTGCAGACAGACTGCTTTCGCTGTGCAAGTCCTTATCTGTTCCGTGTGTGGATATCTTTACCGCGCTTGCGGACGAAAGCGGGAATCTCCCCGACCATTTCAGTCGGGACAACTACGTCCATATCAACGATCTCGGGTCCGCTGTTGTCGTGGATACCCTGAACCGATTTGCAAAGGAGTGTACCGTATCATGAAGGTCCGTATTTTCTTTGTCGCTCTGATCCTGACACTTACATTCTCCCATCTTTTTTCCTGCGGTAACAAGGAAACGCATTCTGCGATACTCCCGATGCCGACAGAATTGTATGCACAGATCTCACAAACGCTCTCGCTGCCTGACATGCTAACGCTTACCGCCGAAGAATTGTACGATGTGATCGGAATCGATCCCGCATGGTACACGGCATCTGCTGCGTATTTTTCTGTCAACGGTACCTCGCCCGAGGAGATCCTGATCTTTCTTGCTGTCGATGAAACGGCAGCGGATGCACTGGAAAATGCGCTGCGTACACGTCTGAAATACAAGCAGGACAGTGCCGCACAGTATCTGACCGAAAACCTTCCGATGCTCAATGACGGGATCGTACGCAGAGACGGTCTGACGGTTTCCCTTCTCGTATGTACCGATACAGAGACCGTATCGAAGCTGTACCGTCCCTAAAAACGCTGTTTTCCCAAAACATAGAAACGGGCAATGCCTTTTCGCGGCATTGCCCGTAGCTGTTTTTCCGTCAAAGCTTATGGATATCGTCCTCTGTGATAAGATGGAAGTCTGCGGCATGGAGCGCCTTCTCCGCCGCATCGTTATCCTCAACGCGGAGAACAACATATGCGTGCTTTTCGGTACGTGCCATGAACGCATAAAGATATTCGATATTGATATTCGCTTTATCCAGAACATCAAGCGCCTCCGAAAGCTTACCCGGCGCGTCTCCGATCTTAACACCGACCACATCGGTCACCTTGATCAGATATCCCTCCTCCAAAAGGGTCTTTTGCGCAGCCTCCTTGTCATTGACAATGAGACGAAGAATACCAAAGTCTTCCGTTTCCGCGATGGAAAGCGCACGGATATTGACATTGTGCTTGGACAATGTTTCGGTGATCGACACGATCGAGCCCTGTCTGTTTTCTACGAATACGGTTAATTGCTGTATTGCCATGGTATATACTCCTCCCTCATTCTGATTATATCAGCTTTCTCTTATCAATAACGCGAACAGCCTTACCTTCGCTTCGTGTAATACTCTTGGGTGCAACCAGATGGACCTGCGGGTTGATACCAAGCATGGTCTTCATGGCATTGGCAAGTGCTTTTTCCATCGCAAGGATCTCGCTGACCTTATCCGTGAACTTCTCGGACGTCATCTCCACATTGATCTCAAAGGTATCGTTATTGTTTACGCGGTCTACTACGATCTGATAGTTTGGCTCATATCCCTCATTCAAGAGAACGGTTTCGATCTGGCTCGGGAATACATTGACACCGCGGATAATCAGCATATCGTCGGTTCTTCCCATCGGTTTTGCCATCTTGATCAATGTACGTCCGCAGGAACACTTCTTGCGGGAAAGCACACAGATATCACGTGTACGGTAACGCAAGAGCGGGAACGCTTCCTTATCGAGAGATGTGAATACAAGCTCACCCTTGCTTCCCTCGGGAAGGACCTCACCGGTATCCGGGTCGATGATTTCCGCATAAAAATGGTCCTCGTTGACGTGCATACCCGTTTGCTCACTGCACTCAAAGGAAACGCCGGGACCGGTCGTTTCGGTAAGACCGTAAATATCGTATGCCTTGATACCAAGTGTCTTTTCGATACCGTGGCGCATTTCCTCTGTCCATGGCTCTGCACCGAAAATACCCGCCTTCAACGGAATATCCTCAGGCTGATATCCCTGTTCCTTCAGCGTTTCTCCGATATATGCGGCATAGGAGGGTGTACAGCAAAGGATCGTTGCGCTCAGGTCCATCATAAATTGGATCTGTCTTTCGGTGTTACCGGAGGACATGGGCAATGTCAGACAGCCAACCTTATGAGAGCCGCCGTTCAGACCGGGGCCGCCCGTGAAAAGACCGTAACCGTACGCAACCTGACAAACATCCTTCTTGCTTCCGCCTGCGGCTGTGATCGCACGGGCACAGCAGTCTTCCCAAAGATCTACGTCATTCTGTGTATAGAACGCAACGACACGACGTCCCGTTGTTCCGGATGTGGACTGGATGCGGACACAATCCTCAAGCGGCTTTGCAAGAAGACCGTATGGATATGCATCACGCAGATCCGCCTTTGTCAAAAAGGGAAGCTTATGCAGATCCTCAATTCCCTGAATATCCTCAGGCTTGATCCCCTTCTCGTCCATCAGATCACGATAATACTTTACATTTTCGTATACGTGCTTCACCTGCTTTACAAGCTTTTCGGACTGGAGCTTTTTCATCTCTTCCGCCGGCATGGTTTCGATTTCTCTTTGGTAGTAATTCTGTTCCATGTTTTTCATTCCTTTCAAAAATATAATCTCCGAATGTGTTTTGGAACACGAAGGAACAAACAAAAACGTCCTCCGTATTCGAGCTTGAATACAGAGGACGAGATAACCCGTGGTACCACCTCTATTTACCGCTTTCTCACGATCACGGCCTTGAAGAGTGTCCGACAACACTCCGGTTCTATAACGGGAACACCCGTTGCAGCCTACTGAAAATCTCTTTTGTTCGGTGCACTGCTAACAGAATGAATTCGGTAAGGTCATCCCCTTTGCCTCGCACCATCCGGCAACTCTCTCCAGGATCTTTCCAAACGTACTTGTTTCTGCTCATGCGCATTTATTCCATCGTCATTATATCACTTTAGCCAAATAAAGTCAATGCCTTTGTGAAATTTTTTTATTCTTTTTCAACGTTTTTCATCAATCAGGTCAATCTGCCTTGAAGCTCTTTATTTCTGAACAGACTCACGGTATTCCTTTGGCGTTTTTCCGGTCAGCTTCTTGAATATCTTGGAAAAATACTGTACGTCCACAATTCCGCAATGCAGGGCAACAGTCTGTATCTGCTGATGTGTCGTCGCAAGAAGAAATGCCGCATGTCCGATCCGTTTTTCCTGAATATATTCCGATACTGTCTTGCCCGTATTCTTTTTGAAAATGGTGGAAAGATACCCGGGACTGACCTTCTGATAACCTGCCAGGGATTTCAGAGACAGATTGGCTGAAAGATCGGAATCGATCAGCAGGATCGTTTTTTGGACGATCAGCGAATAATTCTTCATCGAATGCCGTCGGACCAGACGACAATACGAACGGAACAATTCACGCATGAGTGCGGAGTTTTCCGAAAGATCGTGCATGCTTTCGATCTTCGCCGCAAATGCGGAGGATACCCTGTCCAGATAAAGCGGATGGACACCTCCGTGCTCCGCCGCCTTACGAAACAGCGTATTCATGATAATACAGTAATTCTTTGCATTACGTAAGGGATCGGAAAGACGCTTTTCAAATACATTCTCACGCAGTACTGAAAAAAACTGCTCCTCCTTGTGAAGCTGCCCATGAGAAACGGCATACAGGATCTCGTTTTCGACTGCATATCGCTGATCCATTGCTTTAATATTGACAAGACTGTCCTCCAGACGATCGGTATGCAGAGTTTCATTGATGGAAGCGGATGAGATCGGATGCATTTCATTGATATCAACAAGCGCAAAGGATTCGTTCCTCCATATATGCTCACAAAAGGTCGTGATCATCATAAACAACGGATTTCCTTCATACAAAACGGGAATACTTGTATAGTACTCCTCAAAGCGCGCCTGCTCCGAGGGGGATATACCGAGGCTTACGCCAAGTGCTGCAAGTGATTCATGAGACGGCGCCGACGTAAGATAAGGACCGACGAAAAGAATCGTTGGGATTTCCATCTCCGGAAGAAGCAAATATCGGTAGGAAAGGCCGTCCGCTGCAGCGTAATGATACAGTGTCTGTGCCTCAGGCATCGCGGGAACCAACGGCTTGGACAGAATCCCATCGGTACCGATCACTTCAACAGCAGAATCAAAATCAGTCAATGTAGTTACGATCGCAGATAATCGGCTCTTGCGCAATACATCACACAAGAACTGTAATTCATTCCGATAAAACACTCCGAAACCTCCTTTGATGGTATATCCGTCAAATCGAAAACACCGTCGACATTTGAATTGCACAGATTTTCCAATCTGCGTTTTTATTATAGCACAATATTTGTGGAATCGCAACAGAAAAAGAGGAAAATATAAAAAAAAGACAAAAACACATGAAAATTTTCCTCACGCAAATGATAAAAATGATTTATACTGAATATGCGTGTATTTTTACCCGATTTTTTGGGATGAATGTACAAAAGGAGTTTATGTATCAAAACAAAGAAAAGAGGACAATATCATGAAAAAAGCACCTCAGCTTGATGCAAACGGCAAGCGCCGTTTCGGTATGCGTGACTGCGTTGCATACGCAGCAGGCGACCTTGGATGCAACATGAGCTTTGCGCTCAAGGGTACCATGTCGATTTTCTGGACACAATTTATGGGAATGGATCTTTGGTATGCCCTTCTTCTCATCATCGTACAGGTATGGGACGCGATCAACGATCCGCTGATCGGCTCTATCGTTGACTCAGACAAGCACCAATACAAGAGAAATAAGTTCCTCTCCTACATTTGGGTCGGATCGATCGGTCTGATCGTAGGCGGTGCGTGCTGCTTCCTTCCCTTCCCGAATGCGCCTGTTTGGGCAAAGGCAATCATCTTCATCGCAGGTTATGTTGTATGGGATGCATTCTACACCGTTGCCAATGTTCCCTACGGTTCTCTGCTCGGTCTGATCTCCCAGGATGTAAAGGACAGAGCTTCCCTCTCTGCTTGGCGTTCTGTCGGCTCGATCTTCGGCAACATGCTCCCCATGGTCATTCTTCCCTTTATTATTTACGATGAAAATGACAACCTGATCGGTGAACGTGTCTTCATCGCAGCATTCATCATGGGTATCCTCGGCTTTATTTGTTTCCAATTCATGATCCGCAACACGGAGATCCGTGTAGATGAGAACATCACCTTGAAGGAAGAAACACCGAAATTCAACGTGTTCAAGGCATTTGCAAACTTTATCAAAAACCGTCCCGCTGTCGGTGCAACGATCGCCGCTATGGGTATGTTTATCGGTATGCAGGGTGCTGCTACCGCTGTTACCGTTGTTTTCCAGTCCTACTACAAGAATGTACAGATCTCCGGTCTGATCCAGCTGTTTGCCATGATCCCGATCGTCTGCTTTACACCTCTTGCACGAAAAATGGTAGCAAAATTCGGTAAAAAGGAGCTTGCAACCTTCGGATCGATCTGTTCTGTCATTGCTGCACTCGGCTTGTTTATCATCTTCCCGAACAATACAGGACTTGATTTGGCTCTTTATGTTGTCTTCCAGCTGATCTACTCTCTCGGACTCGGTATCTATTCTACCGTTTCTTGGGCAATGATGGGTGATGCCATTGACTACAACGAGTGGAAAACAGGAAACCGCGAGGAGGGTACGGTTTATTCGCTGCACTCCTTCTTCAGAAAGCTTGCACAGGGTATCGGCCCGGCCCTGGTCCTTGTTATCATGGTCGCACTCGACTATGTCGGTGAAAACGAAGGAAATCAGGTATGGGAGGTCGCAGTCAGCATGCGTTACCTCGTTGCCGCAACGTATCTCTTCTCCGCAATCCTCCAATTCATCGGTCTTGCACTTGTATATAATCTTGACAAAAAGACCCTCGATACAATGACCACCGCACTGAGCCGCGACGTTGAGGCAGACGATCTGCTCGTCTACTCAAGCGCCGAGGATAACGACAATCTTATCTGATCCGACGATATTTCAGTGCCTGATCGACTGCGGTCCGGCACTGATTTTTCGATAAAGAATCACATAGTTACCACATTCCTTTGCTATACTGTAAGAAATTGATATTACCTTATTTATCTTTGGGAGAATCAACATGAGAAATATTCTGAATCTGAATGAAAATTGGCTTTTCGTCAAAAACACGACAGATATCACAAGCCGTGACGGCGAGATCGTCTGTCTTCCGCACACATGGAACGCGACCGACGGACAGGATGGCGGCAACGACTATTTCCGAGGCAGCTGTCTTTATACCAAAACGGTCCGCCGTGCAGAGCTTCCCTGCACTGACTGTTACTATCTGGAGCTGCGCGGTGCCAACTCCTCCGCAGATGTCTTTGTGAATGGAGAGAAGCTTTATCACCATGACGGCGGTTATTCCACCTGGAGAGTCAATCTGACCGATCATCTGGCAGACGAAATGATCATTGCCATTGTGGTTGACAATTCGGCCAACGACACCGTCTATCCCCAAATGGCAGACTTCACCTTTTACGGCGGTCTGTACCGCGATGTCAATCTGATCGCTGTAAACAAGGCGCACTTTGATCTGGATTACTACGGAGGTACCGGATTGAAGATCACCCCCGCAGTAGAGGGATCCGATGCAAGAGTTGAGGTCGAGGTCTTCACAACACCGCTTGAAGAAGGACAAACACTGGTATACACCATCTACGACAAGGAAGACAATGAATTGCAGAAGATCTGCACCACCGACACAACAGTCGTCTTTGAAATCAAGGATGTACATCTGTGGCACGGACGGCGCGATCCTTATCTTTATTGCTGTGAGGCAGAGATCACGCAAAACGGAGAGGTCCTGGATAACGTCTGCAGCCGATTCGGATGCCGTACCTTTCAGATCGACCCCGATAACGGTTTCATTTTAAACGGCGAGGAGTATCCGCTTCGCGGTGTATCCCGTCATCAGGATAGACTCGGTATCGGTAACGCACTGCTTCCCGAGCATCACGAGGAAGACATTGACCTCATCATGGAGGTCGGCGCTACCACCATCCGTCTTGCGCATTATCAGCATGACCAATATTTCTATGATCTGTGTGATGAGCGCGGACTTGTGATCTGGGCGGAAATCCCGTACATTTCCAAGCATATGCCCGGTGGACGCGAGAACACGATCTCGCAGATGAAGGAGCTTGTAACACAGAACTATAACCATGCCTCTATCTTTGTTTGGGGACTTTCCAATGAGATCTCGATTGCAGGATCGGACGACGATCTTTTGGAAAACCACAGAATCCTCAACGATCTTGTTCATGACATGGACAAAACCCGTCTGACCACACTCGCAGCCGTTTCCATGTGTAAGATGGACGATCCTTACCTGCAGATCCCCGATGTCGTTTCCTACAACCATTATTTCGGTTGGTACGGAGGAGACGTCAGCATGAACGGTCCTTGGTTCGATAAGTTCCACGCAATGCATCCCTCTCTTCCCATCGGTGTCAGCGAATATGGATGCGAGGCACTGAACTGGCACACAAGCGATCCCAAGCAGGGAGACTATACCGAGGAATATCAGGCATACTACCACGAGGAGCTCAT
>JAFQMO010000051.1 GCA_017414385.1 Clostridia bacterium | reverse complement strand
CGGTGACCTCACATCCGCTTGCTCCGCTTTGCCAGGGGAACTGAATGCCGCGATATCCGTTCAGACGGGCATTGTTTTCCGCGGCATCGATGCGGCGGATTCGGTATTTGAGCATGGAATTTGCAATTTCGGGTGCACAGAACAGCGGCATCATGAACATGAAGCTTTCGGTATCCCAGAAGCTGTGTCCCTCGTATTCGTCGGGGTCGCTGAGACCGAAGGGCGGGATGGAGATCGGAGAAAACTCCGATGCGGAGGACATCAGATAGAAATATGATGCGTCAATGGCATCCTGCCATTTTTCCTCAGCACCGTCGATGACGATGCGACTTTCCCACAGCGTTGCCCACGCGCGGCGATTCTTTGCAATCAAGGCATCGATACCCGTCCAACCTGCGAGTGTGATAAGACGCTGGGCCTGATTGAAGGGCTCTGTATGCATAACACCGGGAACATAGGAGGTCACGATATGAACGGGTGATCCGTCGACAGCGATGACAGCAGTATTGGTCATCTCACCCTTGTATTGCTTATCATAGAAGCTGCCGAACAGACGGTATGCAATACCTGCATCCGTTGTACGGTCGGCGGCGATGACATGGCATCTGCCATCATAGAAGCCTTGGACGGGATCGGTGTAGGGCTCTGCGTAATGGAGCTCGGATACCGTGAACTGATGAGACTGCATCTCAAAGCGTACCGTCATTTTCAGAAGATCGGGGAGATCACCCTTTGCTGTAACCGTACCGATGAAGAGAGTGGGTGAGGTACGGCTGCAGAATACGGTGTAGGCGAGGGCAACGGAATGACCGTCGCAGTCAAGGACGGCTTCTGTTGTGAATTCACCGTTTGAAAAATCGTAGGACTGCGATTTGATTTCGGGAAGGATGGTTTCTCTTTTGTAGGAGAAGGACAGGTGCGGCGCGGGAACGACCGCAAGAGCCTCAACATTACGGAAGGTCGTAAATCCGGCAAGAAGACCGGAAATATCGTCAAAGGCATTCTTTCCGATACGAAAACCTGTGAAGCCGTTGGAAACGTATGCTTTCGGAGCGTTTTTACTCCAATGTGTAATCGTATGTTTTTTCATGATAGATTCCTTTCTTGTGGAAACAGAACAGATAAAGAACGGCGGAAAGCTCTTAGAGCGCAATCAGCCTTGCGTGCTTTGCACCGTGTTCTGCTTCGATACGATAATCCTTACCACGAATGGTGACATGACCAATGGTAATTTTTGTCCATCCATTGGGAAGGACAATATTTTCTCCTAACCATTGTTCGATGGGTGCATCAACACTACCTTTCCACGGACAAATCTTTGTAAGTCCCATAATCAAACCGGAAAGAAGGGACGCGCGTCCTGTGATGAAGCAGGTTTTCAATGGCTTTTTTGGATTGATACGGTCTGCCGGATCTTGGATTGCATATTCTGTACAGGCGTAAAATGGATCGCTGAAGAAGGTCAGATTCGCTTCCTCGTAAAACTTAAGCGATGTTTCACGGTCTCCCATCCATGCGGGAAAAATACCAAGGAATCCGGAAAGCATGGGATACCTGCAATACTCAAACATACCATGAGAAATATAATATGCAAATGTTTTCAAATCCGATTCGTTGCCATTTGTGAAACCATACGGGAAATAAGACATTACGGTGGTGGATGCATGTTTTGCCCGATCATCCATACCCTCGTACTGCTCAAGTACACCGTTTTCACGGATTGGAATATAAAGATTATCTGCGATATCGAGCCATCGTTCTCTCTCTCCGAAGCCTATCATGACAGAATATTCGGAACCGGAACGAAGCAGCTTTGCAGACATGATATTGGAGTAGGAATCGTTGTTGACATCATCGGTTTCCTCATCAATACCTGTGATATGATGGATTTCATAACCGCGGTCGGTCTTCTTGACACGGCTTTCGATCCATTCGCAAATACCGTGAATAATAGGCCATACATTTTCTTTGATGTATGCTTTATCTCCATGTACGCGTGCATATCCGTCAAAGGCAAGTCCGATATCGAGATTGATATGCTGTTCACCTGCTTGTGTACAGAAGGGAGGGGTCAGCTCATAGCCGTGGACACAGGTTTGCCAAGGGTATTGAATACCGCGGTACCCGTTAATGCGTGCATTATTTTCAGCATCTTCTTTCTGTCGAGAGCGATAATCAAGCATCGAACGTGCAATCTCAGGAGCGAAAAATAATGGCGGCATGAACATGAAGCTTTCTGTATCCCAAAAACAATGACCTCCGTACAACGGCGAACTCAATCCGAAGGGGGGGATAGACATGGGCGAGAACTCGGATACGGAAGACATCAAGTAGAAAAATGACGCATCAATAACGTTTTGCCATTCTTCTTGTGCACCCTCGATCGTAATACGACTTTTCCATAATTTTTCCCATGCTTCACGATTCTGTTCATACAGATGATCAACCGTTGACCACTTCGCAAGTCCGAGCATACGCTGTGCCTGATTGTGCGGTTCTCCATGCATAATACCGGGAACATACGAGGTAACGATATGGATTGGGGAATTGTTGGTGTTGACGGTTACTCGGGTAATCATGTTTGAGAATGGCTCATGTGACTTGTTGGAAAATGCACCCAAAACCGTGTACGCAATACCTGCTGTAGAGGAATTATCATAGGAATGGATCAGACATTTTCCATCATAAAGGTCCTCATTGGGGTCACTGCACTCCCATCCGCTGATGGTGTATGGATTTTTCTCAATCGGAAAATGAACGGTTATATTCAAATCGTCGGGGAGGTTACCGTTTGCACAGAGGGAACCGATGAAAAGCGTGGGGGAGGTTCGGCAACAGAAAACGGTGTAGGAGAGTGTTACATCACCGTCAATACAGTGAAGAAGTGACTCTGTCGATAATTCTCCGTTGGAAAAATCATAGGTTTGAGAAAGAATCTCCGGAATAACGGTATCGCCTTTATAGGAAAAGGAAATATGCGGTACAGGAATATGTACAAGCTCTTCGGTGGAATGCTCGGGAACAATACCAACAGAGAAACCGGTCAGCATTCCACTGATATCACTGAACGGATTTTTTCCAATACGAAATCCGATAAAACCGTTGGAAACATATGCTTTTGGAGCGTTTTTATTCCAATGTGTGATTGTATGCTTTTTCATTTTGACTCCTTTCACGGACACGACAGATGCATGATATAAAAATTACAGCTCGATCAGCACTGCATGCTTTGCGCCGTGTTCTGCTTCGATACGGTAGTCCTTGCCGCGGATGGTGACACGACCGATGGTGATCTTTTTCCAGCCCTTTGGAAGGACGATGTCTTCCTCGAGCCATTCCTCAACAGGTGCATCATAGGAACCTCTCCAAGGACTGATTTTGGTAAGGCCGAGGATCAAGCCGGACAAAAGCGACGCACGTCCCGTGATGAAGCTCGTTGTCATGGGATGTGTGGGATCAATGCGGTCTGTAGGATTCCGAATAGAAGACTCCGTACAGGAATAAAACGGCTCGCAGAAGAAGTTGAGAGCACCTGCCTCGTATGTTTTGAGCGCAAATTCACGGTCACCGATCCAAGCAGGGAAAATTCCGAGATAACCGGAGAGCATCGGATAATAACATTCTGCAATCAAATCTCCTTCGCGGACCATACATTCAAAGGTTTTTTTGTCGGAGTCCATGCCATTCGTATAACCGTAAGGGAAATACGCCATCAAAGATGTAAATCCGTCCCTGTGTGCAGCACCGTCATATTGACGGCAAACACCGTCTTCAAAGAAATTGACGATCATATGATCAGCGATGTCGATCCATTTTTTGCGAACGCCAAGTCCAAGCAAAACAGAGTACTCCGATCCGGAACGGAGTATTTTGGCTGCCATGGTATTGGTATAGAAATCGTTGTTGACGTCTTCGGAGCCCTCATCAATGCCTACTACGTGCAGGATCTCATAACCCCGTTCTGTTTTTGTAACACGGCTTTCGATCCATTCGCAGACGCCGCGCATGACGGGCCAGACATGCTCCTTGACAAATGCATCGTCGTCATTGTGTACACGCGCATATCCGTCAAAGGCAAGTGCGATATCGAGTGTGATGTGCTGTTCTCCGGAGGAACACCATGCAGGGGTGACCTCACATCCGGAGATACCGCTCTGCCAGGGGAACTGTGTTCCGCGGTAACCGTGCATCCGGGCGTTATTTTTTGCTGCCTCCAGGTGACGGCTGCGGTACTCGAGCATGGAGCGAGCGATATTGGGCGTGCAGAACAGCGGCGGGATAAACATGAAGCTTTCCGTATCCCAGAAGAAATGACCGCCGTAAGAGGGATCGCTCAAGCCGAAGGGAGCAACGGAGGTGGGGGAAAATTCCGATGCAGAGGTCATCAGGTAGAAATAGGAGGCATCAACGGCATCCTGCCATTTTTCCTCGGCACCCTCGATGACGATACGGCTTTCCCATATCTTAGCCCAGGCATCTCTGTTCTGCTGTCTCAATCCGTCAACACCTGTCCATACGGCGAGATTGACCAAACGCTGTGCTTGATCGTCGGGCTCGTTGTGCATGATGTTCGGAACGTAGGATACCAGAATGTCCGTAGGCTCACCCTTGGTGTTGAGAACAACGGTGGTTTCCATATCCTGAGGATCTGCGCCGTATTCTTTTCCGACGCAGGCACCGATGATACGGTAAGCAATTCCTGCCTGAGCATTTGGATCGATTGCATATGCATGGCATTTTCCGTCAAAGGAGAACGGAAGCGCCGCATCACATTTTGTTCTGGAAAGGGTATCCTTGTTGTCACTTGTGTTGAAATAAACGGTCATCTTCAGAAGGTCGGAGATCTCACCGACTGCCTTGACAGAGCCTATAGCTACCATGGGGAATGTGCGGCTGCAGAAAACGGTATAGGAGATGTGAACCGGCTGACCGTCACAGTCGAGCTCTGCCTCGGTCGTGAATTCGCCGTTTGAAAAATCGTAGCTTTGAGATACGATCTCAGGGACAAGACGGTCTCTCTTGTAAGAGAACGCGATGTGTGGTGTCGGAAGATGTGCGGGCGTTTCCTCCTCGTTGAACGTAGAAAATCCGGCGAGAAGGCAGCTGCTGTCTTCAAAGGCGTTCTTACCGATTCGGAAACCGATAATACCATTGGATACATAAGCTTTGGGGTAATACTTGCCCCAGTGTGTAATCGTATGCTTTTTCATGCGTGTTTACCGTTTGTCTTACACAAAAGACACCTTTCTTGTTTTGATATTTGGTAGATTACAGATGAGACGAATTTTCGAGAAGATGCATGATGGCAGTCCTTGCCATGAGGATACCGGCGGCAGGGGGAACAAAGGCCGTGCTTGCGGGAACGGCGCGCCGTCCGTTCTGCGGTGCTTCCGAGCCGGAGAGATCCGGTTTTATTGGGGGCTCGTCTGACCAGACGACACGAAGATGACGGATGCCGCGTTTTTTGCATTCGGTACGCATCACTCGTGCGAGCGGACAGACGGAGGTTTTTGTGATATCATCCACGCGAAGCCGTGTGGGGTCTGTCTTGTTGCCTGTTCCGAGACAAACAAGGAGCGGCGCTTGTGCCGCTTGACAGCATTCGATCAGCAGAAGCTTCGACGTTACGGTATCAATACAGTCAAGAACGTAGTCATAGGAGGAAAAATCAAATCGGTTTTCGCTGGATTTGTCAAAAAAGCAGTCCTGTGTAATGATGTTCAGCTCCGGATTGATGGACAAAAGACGCGCTTTGGCTGCCTCTGTTTTTTTCATGGAACAGGTATCGGCTGTTGCAAACAGCTGACGGTTGATGTTGGATGGAGCAATATTGTCGTTGTCGCAGACCGTCAGCGTTCCCACACCCGAACGGACCAACGCCTCTGCAGCGTGTCCGCCAACGCCGCCGAGACCGAAGACTGCAACATGAGAGGCGGCAAGTGTTTTCATGCCGTCTTCACCGAAGAGCATGGCAGTTCGTGAAAAAACAGCCTTCATATCCATTGATGGCACCGTCCTTTCTGTTTGGGTTTCAGTGTACTTTTGTATTTTTTTCGGAAGCATGCTTCAGTATGAAGATCCCGAGAAGCACACCCGTGGGAAACAGCGCAGCGAACAGCAGTCCGATCTTCATTTCTGCCTCGGTACCAGAAGGTATCAGAGCGCGGAGACGGGAGAAACCGTTTTGCGCTGCGTTTGCAATGATACCTACCATACCAGCGCCTGCACCGCATCCAATGTCGCCGGACAGCGCGAGCATCGCAAATAATGCTGTACCGCCCGTAGGATAGGTCTGTGAGGAAAGAGAGTAGACACCGGGCCAAAGCATACCGACGGAATATCCGCAAATCGCACATCCGGCAAGAGAGAGGATGGGGTATGGGGCAAATACGGTCAGAAGATAGGCGAATACACTGAGCGCAGCAGAAAACAGAATGTAGTGCTGAATCTTGATACGCGAGGATTTCTTTGCATAAAAGGAACGGGAAAGTCCCATCGTCAATGCAAAGGCACAAGGTCCGAGGAGATCGCCGAGTGTTTTGGAGACACCAAGTCCCTTTTCCGCAAAATATGAGGACCACTGTCCCATTGCTTGCTCAGATGCACCTGCAAACAGCATGATAAACATAAGGATCCAGAAGATCTTCGATGAAAAAAGCTTTTTGAGGGGAACCTTCTCCGATTCCTCTACCAACACGTACAGAGGAACACGGGTGAAAAACCATGTGTTGAAGATCGGGATGATTGCCCATAAAAACGGAAGGTATCGCCATTGCTCGGTTCCGATAACGGAAAAATAAACCGCGGAAAGGATGACGACTGCCATATGTCCCCAACAGTAAAAGGAGTGCAGAATGCTCATTGCCGCTGCCTTTTGCTCACCTGGAAGTGATTCCACGATGGGGCTGATGAGGACCTCTGTCATACCGCCGCCAACGGCGTTCATTGCCATTGCGATGGCGATTCCCGCAAAAGGATGGATCAAAAACGGAAGGATTCCGAGAAGGATCAGACCCAAAGCGGAAAAAATATGTGCTGCAACAACACAGCGTCGGTAACCGATGCGGTCTGCATATTTTATACTGAACAGATCGATGATGATCTGAATCATAAAGTTCATCGTAATGAGCAGGCTGATTTGTTCCAGAGGAATTCCGAATTGATCGTGAAATGAAACGAACAGAAGCGGGGGGAGATTGTTGATGGTTGCCTGCGTGATATAACCAAGGTAGCTTGCATAAAGGGTATGTGTTTCCGTAAATTTCATGTCGGAGCTTTTCTTTGTTATGTGTCCTTTCCAAATTACTGCCATTATATGGTATCATTTTGCCGTATTGTTTGTCAAGTACTTTTTGCTTTTCTTTTTGATATATTTTTCATATGGGTACGCTTCAGATGCATAGAATGGAGCAGAAGACAACCAAAGACTGCTTGTGAGAAAGGAAGATCTGTGATGAAAAAACATATGAAGCATTTGATGGGGAAGGTGCTGCTCTGCACATGCTTATGTATTTGTACAATGGCTATGCCGATATGTGCCTCCTCTGAGGCACTTGATGAGGAAGGGCCTCTTTTGTCACCGGGGATCCGAGTGATCGCGGCAAAGACGGTCATGCACAAAAACGGACTTGCGGGCGATACGCTTTGCTTTTCCCAGCAGGATTTCAGCAAGGTTCTCGGTTATACGCCGACCGCTGTAACGATCCGGTCATTACCCGATCATACCGTTGGAGTGCTGAAGCTGGGTACACTGACGATCTCACCGGGACAAAGCATTGCAGCCGCAGCCTTGAGCGGCCTTCGTTTTGTGCCGGCAGACGGTGCAGGCGTTGCCGAAGCATCGTTTACCTATACGGCGCAGGGCAGTGCATATACCACAGAAACGGCGCTTTCCTGCCTTTTACATTTCCATTCCGCGCCGAATGAAGCACCGAGTGCCCGCGCGTTGTCTGTAACGACATACGCAGACGTTGGGATCGAGAGAACACTTTGTGCCGCGGACCCCGAGGGAGATATGCTGACATACACGCTGATCCGTGATCCCAAAAAGGGAACAGTTGCCATAGACGAAGCATCAGGCAGATTTTTGTATACACCGTCGGAGGGAAAGCGCGGAGAGGATGTGTTTACTTATATTGTCCGCGACACATGGGGGAACGAGAGTGAGATATGCCGTGTGATGGTTACCATCCGTGACGGCGATATATACAGATATGATGATCTTGCGGGACATATCTGTGAAGCGGATGCCATGCGTCTTGCCGAGGAAAACATCCTTGCAGGGGTGGTGCTTGGGGAAAAGCACGTTTTCTCTCCCGATGCTGCAGTGTCCAAGGGGGAATTTCTGGTAATGGCAATGCGTGCGGCGGGGTATGCATGTGACGGTGACAGTACATCGCTCTCTGTCTTTGCGGATGCGGATACCGTTCCCGCATATATGCGTTCTTATGCTGCCTGTGCATATGAGGAAGGGATCCTCTCGGGCGGATACGATACGGACGGGGAGCGCGTTCTGAATCTCGGTGAGCCGATCAAGGGGCTGGATGCATCGGTGCTGCTGTGCCGACTGTTTGATATCGGCGTACCGGAGATCTTGCCGGTATTCTCCGAGAATACAGTCGGTGTCATTCCCTCGTGGAGTGAGGGGGCGGTATATGCAGTCCGTGCCGCAGGTATCCTTGACGAGGTACAGCTGAATCATCCGCTCAACCGTGCCGATACTGCAAGGATCCTGTCCTCCGCAATGGATCATCGGGAATAAAGAAAGGTGTGTTGCATTTGTGATGCAACACACCTTTTTACTTTATTTTTCTGAGATAAGACAAGGTAACCCACTGAGGCTCTTAGAAATGAGGGAACCATGAGGTATACGAGGTTCCGAAGCCGCCGACAGGCGGATTTGCAAATTCCATTTTCTCCTTGGGAATAGTGATGAAGCTGTTGTCACTTTCCATAATGTGCGTAATGCCGTATTTGACCATCTTGTCATACAGCGCCTCGTTGAATGCACGCATTTCGGATCGGTTGCTTCTGTAATAAGCATCCAGTACGGCATCATCAAAGCTATAGGTGTACGTGTAGCTGCTGATCTCGTCGATCGTACCGTTTTTCAGACAAGCGTCCATTGCTCTTTTGTAGATCTGCTGCAGAATGACCACCTTGATCTGGGAATGCTTATATTGGAGTGTGCTGTAGTTGACATCAAGCTGAATGGACGACTGATCGATATGCTCCCATTGCTCGTCATTTTCCGCAAGCTCTGCTGCCTTTGCAAAATATTCGTAGCCCTTTGCAAGAAGCATGTTGTAATTGCGGTCCTTCTCGGGAATTTGATCATAGTAGAAATCCCAGTCCACGCTTGCAGGATCCTTGAGCTGCTCGGCTGTCAGGGCGGAAAGGTCGAGCTTGTCGATCAGCGCGTTGATGTAATCCATGTCGAGAGGCGTGACTGCATCGGGATCGTCAAATGTACTCATACAGTTATCTGCAGTTTCTTCGTCTGCCAGATCGATAAATGCACGGATGTATTCCCATCCGGGACCGTAATATTCACAAAGGAACTTGTTCATATAGCCAAGGTATTCCTCCTCGGACATATAAGGATCCCAAAGTGCCTTGGAGATCAGATAGGAGCGAAGCTCGTCAAATTCGCCAAGCTCTGTCTGCGTGGGACCTGCAATGTAGACGAACGGCGCACCGCTTTCTGCGAAATAACGGATGTTGGCGAGTTGATCGTGGATGTTGGGTGTAATGGAATGGTAAGAACCGTAGTTGGGTGTGTAATCATAGATGGCGATCTGTCTGCAGGCATCGTTCCAACCGGAGAGAATATCGCCGAAGGTAGAATTATCGGGGATGGAAATATACTTGTACTCGGTTCCGTAATTATAGTCTTCAAGCTCGTGAATACGGCAGCAGAGGATCGTACAGAATTGGACGACGATGTTGTCTGCGGCGACGATATTGTTCTTGGGGGGTGCTGTGGTGAAACCATACGCAAAGGTAGTGATGAGTGTATTGGGGTAATCGTCCTTGATAGCATCTGCGATCCGGTTGAGGAATTTGATGTAGTGTCCGGAATAACCGTTTTCCTCGTAGGATGCCATGCAGATATCACAGGTACAGTGATCGCCGTCCGACTGTCCGAGTCCGATATAGTATTGGTCTGGGTTCTGTTCGAGAATATCGAGGACATACTCAAGGACCGTCTGATAGGTACCCTCGTAGCTCAGGCAAGGATCGGTACCATCTGCGTTTCCGCCGCAGATCACGGGAAGGGTATGACCGGCGTGAACGGTATGACCGCCGAGCTTCATTTTGGTCCCGTATCCATAGAACTTTTTACAACCGATGGTACGGCTGATGAGCACGGGGACCTGAATGTCCTCGCCGT
>JAFQMO010000050.1 GCA_017414385.1 Clostridia bacterium | reverse complement strand
ATATCTCCTGATGGCGCGCATGATCGATTCGTATATCGACTACATCATCCGCCACAATCCAAAGGATTTCAAGCAAGTCGGCTTTATCGGCACAGGCATCAAATACTGACCTCATCCCCCTTCCGTCCGAAGGGGGTTTTTGTTCTCCGAATGATCCACGGAAAAGCATCCATGAGAATTATCTTTTTTAAAAAAGGTATTGACAAGCACGCTCTAATGTGTTAGAATAAAAATGTAATCTAACGCATTAGAATGGAGAATACGCCTATGAAAACGCCAAAGATCTTTGAACAGGAATACAAATTCTGCCTCATTCTGTGGGAACACGAGCCGATCAGCAGCAGCGCACTCGCCAAGCTTTGCGAGGAGAAGCTCGGATGGAAAAGCACTACGACCTACACCGTTATCAAGCGTTTATCAGAGCGCGGCGTACTCAAAAACGAGAACACCGTTGTCACCTCGCTTGTTTCCAAGGATGCAGCTCAGGCATCCGAGATCGATGAGCTTGTGGAGGAAAAATTCGGAGGCTCCCTTCCTGCATTTTTTGCCGCCTTTACAAAACGTCAGAAAATCTCATCGGAAGAGCTTGACGAATTACAACATATGATCGATCTTGCACGACGTAAAGGAGAAAACAAATGACCGATCTGTTTCATACGGTTTTCAACATGAGCATCACAGCAAGCATCCTTGTTCTTACCGTGATGATCCTCAGACTGCTTTTGAAAAATGCCCCGCGTCGGATATGCGTATTCCTATGGTGTATCGTTGCGATACGGCTCATTTTGCCGTTCACGCCGGAAAGCCCGCTCAGTCTGATCCCACGTACAGAATGGGTCCCGCAAAGCTTTTCTGTTACGGAAGCCGTCACGCCCGTCGATCCCATTCAGCCCGATACAGTACCCGATTCAGCGCTGACAGCCCCTGTCAATCCAAGTATTCTTGTTGTCCCGCAGCAGCCAAGCGAGCCTGTTATCGAGATCAGCCGCGAGAATATTTCCGTCCCACAGCTTCTCAGCTTCGTTTGGTGTACGGGTATGGCACTGATGCTGCTCTATATGCTGTTGAGCACTCTGCGTATTCACCACCGTATCCGACATGCACAGCATCTACGCAACAATATTTTTCTCTGCAGTAATATCGATGTCCCCTTTGTATTCGGGATCGTCCACCCAAGGATCTTTCTTCCGACAGACATAGATGAGCATACCGCACCGCACATTATTTCACACGAGCAAACACATATACGCTGCGGCGACCACCTTTGGAAGGTGCTTGGATTTCTTCTCCTGACCGTGCATTGGTTCAATCCGCTGATATGGATCTCCTTTCTTCTTTTTTGCCGTGACATTGAGCTGGCCTGCGACGAGCGTGTTATCCGCGTCATGGATCCAGCAGCACGCGCGGATTATTCACAGGTGCTCCTTGACTGCAGCACCAAAAACAGCAGAATCGGCATTTGCCCGCTTGCGTTCGGAGAGATCGGTGTAAAAACGAGAATCAAGTCGGTACTGAATTATCAGAAGCCTTCGTTTTGGATCGTGGGCTTGTCGATCATTGTATGTGCAGCTGTGACGGTGTGTCTTTTAACAAATCCCGTCGTACAGGTCAATCACATGATCGACGCACAGCTTTACAATTACGATGCAATCACCGCGGGAGATCCATCCCTCTTTGAAAAAACGGAGGTATGCGTAACCGGCGAGATCAAAACGAATTGGAGGGGCAGATCCACCTTCATAGGTGAGATCCGTATTGCGGGCCTGCCGATACATAACGTTGATGTGGACCTGAGTGAAGCAACACCGCTTCTGCGCTTCTATTCGGGCTCCCGACTGGTCACGTCCGCATATATTCTTGCCCACACACCCAACCTGGATCAAATGGCAATCGTGATTTTTGAAACGGAAGAAGAAAACCGGAAGCTACTTCTCTGCAACATGACCTACGAGGAGGCTATCCGTATGCAGAAAATCAACGAGATACCCGACAGAATCAAAAACGGCACCTTGTATTCCTACAAAAAAGAAGGGACCTCCCAAGAGATCCATCTTTCGATCTTAAACGACGGAATATTCTTCTATACCGAGGGAGATGCCGATACAATCTACAGTCAGGTATCGGGCGAATGGCAGCAGATCGGAGATAGCATCATTCTCACAGAATATGATTCGGAGCCTGCTCGCGCAAACCATTTTCGTTTTGATGGAAAGGATCTGATCTTTATGGAAAACAGATCCTCAAACTTTTCCCATATCAAGATAGAGGACGGTGCACATTTCCAATACCGTATGATGCTGAATGACAAGGATATGCTGCATTCGATGCTTCAGGCAAAGCAGCTGTCTCGCAACGATGTCATCGCCCTCTCTCAAAAAGGCTATGATCTCACATGGGATGATTTCATCGGATATATCTTCACCGAAACAGGCTCCGGACTTTATATCCGTGCATACGAGATCGATGATACCTTCTCCGTTTGGGTCGGCGGTACCTCCCTTCTGTCAGAGCCTATGTATGTTTATTTGAATTACAAGGGAGATCCCAAAGCCGTAATCGATATCAGAGACGGCGGGGCGGAAGATTTCATCAAACAGTATACCGACATCGAAAGCACCGAACAAAGCTCCCCCGACAACACGCCTCTCACATAAAAAAAGCAAAACAAGCGATACACGCAAAAACGTGTATCGCTTGTTTTTTCTTTGATCCTTCTTTTTCAGGCAAAGCGATCATCCATTGCTCTGCTCGGCAAGGTATTTCTCCGCATAATGCGCAGCGATCGCACCGTCCGCCGCGGCTGTTACAACCTGACGGAGGGCCTTGGTACGTACATCACCCGCAGCAAACACGCCCGGAATTGAGGTACAAGTGCTTTCATCAGCAATGATATAGCCATATTCATCGAGATCAATCTGTCCCGCAAAGATCGCGGTTTCCGGAGCTCGTCCGATGCTGATGAACAAACCGTCAAGCGGGATCTGCGTTGTCTGTCCGTCCTTGACATTTTTGACAGTGATGCCGCTCAGCCGTGCCTCATAGTGCAAGGTCTCAACGGTACTGTTCCACAAAAACTCCACATTTTCCGCCGTCATCAAGGGTTCATGGTAGACCTTTGTCGCGCGCAGCGTATCTCTGCGGTGGATCAGATACACCTTCTTGCACAGACGGGAAAGCAACAGCGCATCCGCCGCTGCAGAATTCCCTCCGCCAACGACGGCAACCGTCTTTCCTCTGTACAGCATACCGTCGCACGCGGCACAATAACCGACACCGCGGCCGATCAGGGTATCCTCGTTCTCAATGCCAAGATGTCTGTGATGCGCACCCGTTGCCAGAATAACAGTCTTGGCGGCATATACACCGCTGTCCGTTTCGATCTGCTTGGGATCTGTTCGCAAATCTACGGATAACACCTGCGTCTGCTTGGTTACAGCACCGAAGCGGTGGGCACCCGCCTGCATCTGCTGACCAAGCGTAAATCCGTCGATGCCCTCATGGAATCCGGGATAATTATCGATCTGCATCGTCTCCGCCATCTGTCCGCCGGGAGCAAGCTTCTCTAAAACCAATGTATCAAGTCCCGCCCTCGTTGCATACAGCGCTGCCGTATAACCGGCAGGACCGCCTCCAATGATGACTGTATCATAAACGTGCGTCTTCATCATGCACTCCATCCGATCCATTACTCGACAAGCGCAAGGATCTGTGCCTTCGGGATCACACCGACCGACTGATTGACGATCTCGCCGCCCTTGACCACAAACAGCGACGGAATACTCATAACGCCGAACTTTGCAGCAAGCTCCGGCTCCTCATCCACATTGACCTTTCCGACCTTAAGCTCCGGATGCTCCTCTGCGATCTCATCGACGATCGGAGAAAGCATACGGCACGGACCGCACCAAGGTGCCCAAAAGTCAAGAAGGACAGTGCAATCAGCCGCAGTGACCTCATTTTCATAATTATCTTTTGTGATGGTAATAACAGACATATCAATATCCTCCTTTGCATAATTTGTCTTACATTCTTATTATACCCGATTTCTTTTCCGATTTCTATAACAAATTCAAAAGATTTCGATTATTTTTTATGAACAAAGCAACGGTGCCGCACCCAAAGCGCGGCACCGCATTATAATTTTTGAAAAATCACATCGGACGTACGTCAAAAAAGCGCAGTCATACAAATCGGAAATTATTCGGTTCTGAGAGCAACAACAGGATCCTTCTTCGCCGCGCTTCTGGAAGGGATCAATCCCGCAAACAAGGTCAGCGTGATGCTGATCAAAACAAGAATGACTGCCGCAGACACGGGGAGGATCGCATTCAATATCACAATACCCGTGACATGATGCAGGATCATGTTGATCGGGATACAGAGAAGATACGTAACGACAACACCGAGAAGACCCGATGCAAAGCCAATGATCATCGTCTCCGCATTAAACATACTGGAAACATCCTTCTTGGATGCACCAATCGCGCGAAGAATACCGATCTCCTTCGTTCTCTCCTGAACAGAGATCAGCGTAATCACACCGATCATAATCGAGGATACAATCAGAGAAATGGCAACAAATGCAATCAAAACATAGGTAATGGCATTGATGATCGTCGTGATAGAGGACATCATGATACCGAGAATATCGGTGTATTTGATTTGCTTGAGCTCTTCGACCGACTGATTGTAGTCATCGATCGCCTCGACAATCACATCCTTGTTCTCAAAGGAGGAGGCATAGATGTTGATGGTAGAGGGGAATTCCAGGTCCACATAGCCCATCAGCGCCAGATTGTCCTCATAGGTAGACGCTGAAAATTCCATGATCTCATCGTAATATCTTGCACACTGCTCCGTTGTGTATGCAGCAAGTGACATATCCAGCGCACCTGCAAGCGCATCAACACCCATTGCAGACATTTGTCCTGCAACCTCTGCCGCGTATTGCGATCGGACCTGCTCTTCTATCAACTCAGCAAAGACCTCATTCAGCTCCTCGTCCGTCATGGAAGCAAGGTACTGAAGGATCTCCTCCATGCTGATACCCATCTGTTCTCCCATTCCCTGTGACAACGTAATCTCCATATCCTCACGTGTCATGGATGAAAGAATCGCTGAAACCTGCTGTTCCAAAAACGCCTCATCGGGGATACTGTTGATCGCAATATACGCGTCCGCCTTTCCTTGCGCATCGAGCGACTGCAAATGCTCGCGAAGCACCCGTTCCTTTTCCTCATCGGGAAGCACACCGGTTGTCGCATCAAACGGAAGTCCTGTCAAAACATCATGATTGGGATCTGCAAGCTGCGCTGTAATTACATCAGCTCCGGCCGCCTTTTCCACAAGGTACTTCGTCAGTCTGTCTGTGTACGCGATCGTACCCGTCAGCATGTTGGTACCGGAATCCTCTGCGGGCTTTACAATACCCGTCACCTTCAATGTCATCGCATTATCATACAAATAACGAAGTCCCGCTTCTGTTTTACGCAGATCGATATAACAATCCGTCGCCTCATCATATCGGTAACAATCTGCACTCAGAATCGTTTTATATTCTGTATTACAAATATCCTCAAAGCTCCATTTGACCGTTCCCTTATCGGTGAGCGGTGTACCGTTGACTGCCGCATTGGACAGATCATCAATATCCTTTTCGGGGAGCAGACCAAGTGCATACAGCGTGATGTCATCCAGCTCATTGTTTTCATCCACAACAAGCACGATCTCGTCATAGCTGTTCGGCCATGAGCCGTATACAACATCATACTGCTCAAGGATCAGATCATTGACCGGTGCACCGTCGTTGCCCGGCAAAAGCTCCTGCCAAAGTGTCATACCCATCGACGACGAGCTGGATGACATAGACATCAACGGCGAGCTCTCGGAAAGCGTTGACATCGCAGACATATCGACACCAATGTATCGGATCATCAGATCTGTGATGATCTTTTCCAGATCAGAGCACATAATCTCGCCATCCACACTTTCGGTATAGATATTCATATTCGAATTATACGTATACTGTACGCCGTTGACCGCCACAGAAAGATCGTTATCGTTGGCTGCAATTTTTGCCTCGAGATACTCCTTGAATGCCTTTAGATCATTTTCAGTGGCTTCAATGCTGTTCATGGCATTGATCATATTGTAAAGCGCCGCCTTTTTGTAAACAGCGTCGTTTTCATGCATCTGCTGATCGGAAGCGACACCCATAAATGCCTGCATCAGGGAAGAAAGCTCTACCGTTGATGCCTCCAATGTCAGCGGATATGCAGACAAGGTGGTCTCCTGTACGGCATTAATGTAGGTCGTCATACCTTGAGAGATTGCAAGGATCAGCGCAATACCGATGATACCGATCGATCCTGCAAATGCAGTCAGCGTCGTCCGTCCCTTCTTGGTAAACAGATTCTTCAGAGACAGCATAAACGAGGTTGCGAAGGACATCGAGGGCTTCTTTTCTTTTTTGCTCTTCTGAGAGGAAACACGTGCCGTCTCCGCCGCAAGCTCTTCCTTTGACAGCGGCGCAGAATCGTGCGTGATCACGCCATCCAGCATATTGATGATACGGGAGGAATACTGCTGTGCAAGATCGGGATTGTGCGTAACCATAATGATCAAACGGTCGCCGGAAATACTCTTGAGGATCTCCATGACCTGCACACTCGTTTCTGTGTCAAGCGCACCCGTAGGTTCGTCCGCAAGAATGATATCGGGATTGTTCACAAGCGCACGGGCAATCGCAACACGCTGCATCTGTCCGCCCGACATCTCACCCGGCTTTTTAGATAACTGATCGCCAAGTCCGACATCCTCCAAAGCCTTCTTCGCTCTTGCACGGCGTTCTGCCTTAGACACACCGGAAAGCGTCAGCGCAAGCTCTACATTCTGCAGAACCGACTGATGCGGGATAAGATTGTAGCTTTGAAATACGAAACCGATGGAATGATTTCTGTAAGTATCCCAATCTCTGTCATTATATTCCTTGGTCGACGTACCGTTGATGATAAGATCACCGTCCGTATATCCGTCAAGTCCTCCAATAATGTTGAGCATGGTCGTTTTTCCGCACCCGGAAGGACCGAGTATCGAAACAAATTCAGACTTACGAAACTGAAGATCGATCCCCTTCAGCGCCTCGACTACCCCATTTCCTGCGGGATAGTGCTTTTTGATACCTTTTAATTCCAGCATACCGTAACCGTTTACCTCCATCATCATACCGTATGTGCTTCTTTTCTGATCCGTATGGCATTTTCATTGATACTTAAAAGAATGCTCTTGAATACATTCAGGCTGTCCTCGGGAATTCCATGCATCATATCTTGATAAAAACGTTTGCGAATCTCCTGTCCTGCCTGTATGATTGGCTGTGCCTTTTCTGTGCAGTAAAGCATGATCTTGCGTCTGTCTCCCCTCACTGTACCGCGCGTCAACAACCCGGCTTCTACCAGCTTCTCCACATGAATAGAGATCACATTGGTTTTGACACATCGCAGGTCGCTGATTTCCTTCGCTGTACATCCGTCGGGACAAGTGGACAAAAACATCAGAATATCAAAAGACATCTGCAAAAGGTTGTGTTTATCCAGCAGCGGCTGACAATACTGTGCATATGCTTGCTGAACATTTTTTGCAAACGTGATCACGCTGTCATGCATCATGAATTCCACCTCCGATCAAACAGTTCATCAATGAACAATTCAGTATTATATCATCACGTGTTGAAAAATATATGATGATACTGTAAAGTGTTTGTAAATATCATCGCCTTCATGCACAAAAACGGCACGTACAAATCAAACCATGTATTTTTTCAAAAGAACCGCATATAAATAATCGTACTGATCTCAAAAACAGGAAAGAGGGTATCTATGACTGAACAAACAAAGAAAAAAATAACGGTATATGCGATATCGATTGCAATCCCGCTCGCCGTCGGCGGTCTCTCGGCATATCTGACAAAGGACAATATGCAGATCTACAGCACCGTAGAGACACCGCCGCTGTCTCCGCCATCCATACTCTTCCCCATTGCTTGGACGATTCTGTACATTCTCATGGGTATCAGTGCCGCGACGGTCCTGATCGATCGTGAAAAAGATCCTGTTTCCGCGGACCGCGGTCTGTCCCGATATGCACTGAGCTTGGCGTTCAACTTTGTTTGGAGCATTCTGTTTTTTAATTTTCAAAACTTTTTGTTCTCCTTTGTTTGGTTGCTGGTACTATTGGCATTGATCATCGGCACCATTCTGAGTTATCATTCGGTATCAAAAAAAGCCGCATACCTGCAAATTCCATACGCATTATGGGTTGCGTTTGCAGGATATCTGAATTTCGGGATCCTGTACCTGAATCCCTGAGGAAGACCGTTTTTCAATAAGCATTGCAAAAAACAGCAGATTGGATGTCTGCTGTTTTGCTTTTTCCATCGTGTGTCAAATATCATAAATATATTTTTTGAAAACAACTTGCATTTTTTTGAATTATATGATATACTTATGTAGTCGGAAATTTTGTGTCAGGTTTCCATCAATTTCATATGCGGAGGATTACTCAAGTGGTCGAAGAGGCGTGACTCGAAATCTCGTAGGGCGTGAAAGCGCCGCCAGAGTTCAAATCTCTGATCCTCCGCCAAATGCGGTTTCAAACCGCGAAAAGAAGCCGCAGGACTTGGTTGTTCTGCGGCTTTTAATATAACGAAACAAGAATCGAGTATATATAGGAAGGATTTTTAGAAAGCCACGATTCCACGAAATCACTATAACCGGACATTACCGTTGAAGATAGTTCCTTGAGTTTTTTATGATTTTTGTAGTATCATCAACATACCCTTTAATATAAATGTGGTCTTTATATTTCCGAAGATATCGTTCTGCGTGTTTTCTTGCATACACAAGAGAATTATATTTCCTTATTAAACTATCTATGTCTTCAAAACGATCTAAGTCGCTCAAAGGCGTAAACAAAACACCTCCTTGTTCAGCATTATTTTGGATTGCACGAGCAAGAAATTCATGTTCTCTGTTACTTGAGTTTATGCACTCAAACAAATGTTATAATTAGATTCGTTAGATACCATCTTCTAACTTGTTTTCACACCTATTACATGATAAAATATAGTCACAAAGGAGGTGCTCTTATGATTAGCAAAGAAATGAAATCTTTTTCCGTAGGAAATGAAAGTTATAGATTTGATAGCATTTCGTTTAATACATATTTCAAAAAGTATGCAGCACAAAATGAAATCACTATTGGTTCATTAGAAGAAGAAATCGCAGACAAACTATATGTTACACAATCTGCAGTTCACAACTGGAGATTTGGAAGCAACGGTCCAGGAACACTTGAACTAATTCAATATTTGGCAAATGTATTATCTATTCTTGACTATATGAAATTATTATAGAAGAACGTAGAGGTGAACAAGATGGAAGTATACGCAACTTTAAAAATTGAATATATAAAGCGCATCTAT
>JAFQMO010000049.1 GCA_017414385.1 Clostridia bacterium | reverse complement strand
TCTTCCTTGATCAGCACCGATTCCTGAGAGTGGACATGAAATTCTCCATTGTAAAAGGATAAGAACAGAATATACTCGCAGTCCTCCTCAAAGGGAATGATGCCTTCCATCGGCAAGTAGAAGTATTGGCCTGTCCGCCCGGAGTTTTTGGCAATCAAAAGGGTATCGCCGCTTGTGTATGCGGTATCCCCGTTTGATTTGAGAACCTCGGAGATGCGGAAGGTGATCGGTGTCCGAATATGGTCTCCCTCTGCGAGGACATCCATTTCGAATATGTTATCCCATACCTTTCTGTCGTTTGTAAAATACGTATCCCCGATCTCCTCGGCAGTGGCGACCACAATCAGGTCCGCTTCCGCAACGGGTTCGGAAAGGGAATCCCAAAAGTGGATCAGGTACTTCGTATACGGGAAGATCACCGTATATTCCGTCTCTGCGGGAGGCGGCTCGTGCGGCTGTATGGACGGATTTTTGTATCGGCTTACGATTGGGATTACGATAAGGATCAGACATATCCCGATCACGGCAGCGCTCAGTCTGATCCATGCGGAACTGCGGCGCTTTGGTGCTTTGTCAGCCTCGGCAATATGGTCCTCGCTGATCATGCCGATGGCTTCATAGAGTTGCTCGCTTGTCATAGTGAAAATCCCTCCTCTGTAAGATATTCTTTCAGCTCGGCACGCAGACGGCTCAGTGTCATGGTAACGGCGCCGACGGTCATGCCGTACCGATGTGCGATCTGCGTGATACTGTCGGTATAAAAATAGCGGCGCACAAATATCTGCCGTTTCTTGGGCGGCAGATTGTCAAGAAACGCATCGATCTGCATAGAGAGGCGGTTGTTTTCCGCAAGAAACGCCGTATCCTCTGTACTGGAAACGATCTCGGCAAGCTCTCCCAGCACAAGCGGGAGCGTATTGCCGCCGCGTTTTTCGGCATGGATATGCTTGTATCGGTTAAATGACAGATTCCGCACGATCTTCGCAAGAAATGCGCTGAAATTGCTCGGATTCTGCGGCGGAATTGCGTTCCATGTGTTCCAATACGTATCGTTGACACATTCCGCTATGTCCTCCTTGTATGTAAGGATCCGTTTTGCGATCCCCCGACAGTAATTGCCGTATTTTTTGGAGGTTTCGGAAATGGCGCGCGTGTCCCTTTTCCAATATAGATCAATGATGTTGCGGTCTTCCATGTACGTGCATCCCTCCTTATCTGTCCTCTCTACTGATACAGACAACTTTTTCCTTACAATCTAACGGATATTTTTACTTTTTTTGAAGCAAATATCAAAAAGCGTGGGGGAGACGCGGTGCAGGGGAAAATTTGAATTGGTTTCATAAGCTGCACCTTGGGGTCTGTGGCACGGTGCCAAGCACGCTTTTGCATATCGGCAAACAGTACCGTCTGCCTACTTTTATTGTAGAGTATTCTCTGTGTATTGTCAATAGCGTCTGAAAAATTTACAATGACAGACCGCCGAATTTGCGGCAAGCAAAGTGTTTTTGGCGGTATGTGGTGCGTTGTGTTTTGCCAAATGCAAAGAGGGGGTGCCTTTGATCGTCTGGCGATCTTCCGATATGAATAGATCATGGGCGAATAAGACACAACGGCATGAAAAAAGTCCCGCATTGCGGGACTTCTTTGATGATCTATGAGATTTTTACGGTTGTTTATCAAGCAGCGCCTTGATCTTCGCAATGGCATCTTCCTTGCCGTTGCAGTCTGCATAGAGCTTATCGTTTCGGAGAAGGGAACGAAGCTTGCCGTCTTCTTCGATCCGAACGGATTCCTGTGCGTGAATTCCGATGATACCGTTATTGTATTCAGATAAGAACATGATATATTCATATCCCTTTTCGGGCACGATCTCGCCATCGAAAGGAAGCTGGCAATATTGATCGACCTGTCCGAAAAATTCGGTGACGGTAAGGGTATCACCTGCGGAAAGATCGGTTGTCGATTTCAATACCTCGGAAACACGCAGGGTGAATGGTGTTTCGATGGTTTTTGTTAGCTCATATTTTTGTCTGTCTGTCACCACCTGTGTCAGATCTACTTCTTTGGAAAAATACGGTTTTCCAACCTCTTCGACGGTACAGACCACGATCCATTCGCTATCCGCTATTCCACTATCCAGAGATTCAAACATGGCGATAAAACCGTCTGTTTTTACATAAAAAACATCGGGATCGAGCGTTTCTGCTTCGGTTTGCGGGGTGGTATCTGTGGGATTTTTATCGGCATTGGCATCTGTGGTGCCGCAGGCGCAAATGACGGTGCAGAGAAGACACAGCGCGACGAAGCTGCGCAGAAATCGAAATGTGATTTTCATAAGGTACCTCCTTTGCTGTCATTGAACATCAGCTGTTTTACTGTGCGTTGAGGATCGCCTTGATCTTCGCGATCGCATCGTCTTTGCCTTCACAGTCAGCATAGAGCCTAATGTTGTGGAGAAGGGAAAGAAGTGTTCCGTCTTTTTTGATCTGAACGGATTCCTGGGGGAAGATCGTAAAAATGGAATCCCCTCGATGTCTCAGGTACAGGATATATTCCTCACCCTGTTTTAATTCTTCCTCACCCTCCAAAAGACAATTACAGTATTTATCGACCTGACCGTAGAACTGATAGATGGTGATTGCATCACCGACGGAATAGGAAAGATCCTGTACAGAACCCAATACTTCGGTGATACGGAAGGTTATGGGTGTTCGGATTTCACGTGTGGCATAATATTTATCCCGATCCCACATTTCATCATAGATGACCACATCTTCGGGGAGAAACGCCTCACCGATCTCTTCTGCGACACCGACAACGATCAGATCGTGGTCATGAATGTCATTGATACATTCCTCAAGAGATTCCATGTAGGAGATGAACGCTTCTGATTTTACATAGAACACGTCGGGATCGAGCGTTTCCACATCGGTTTGCGGGGTGGTATCTGTGGTATTTTTATCGGCATCGGCATCTGTTTTGCCGCAGGCGCAAATGACGGTACAGAGAAGACACAGCGCGATGAAGCTGCGCAGAAATCGGAATGTGATTTTCATAAAATACCTCCTGTACGGTTCATAATGTGGTGCCCAACAATCTGTGGCATTGTCGATGTCAAATTGGAAAGGTTCCCACCAATAATTGAAATTGGTTGCATAACACATGATAGAGAGATTCTTATAATCGTAATACTCATGACCATAATCTTTGAGCCCCAAAGTATGACCTAATTCATGAACGATAGTAGCCTTTTTATATGTGGATGATTGATTGGCCAAGCGAGCATCATTACAAATGATATCAAATGCATAAGTAGTATGACAAGTACAATTTAATGTGGATTGTCCCCATTTTTGAGTTACAGCTTCTGCTTGACTATCGTTGTAAACCGAATAAAGTGTAATATTGCTTGTGTTAAAATCGCAATTGTAGATTTGACTGTAAGATTCTGTGTTTACTACAAAAGATCGACCGGGAACATCGGCATTGTTCCATGCAGTTACAGCATCATTGAGATAGTTGCCATAAATACTGCTGTCTAAATTGTTTTGCAAGAATACTGTTCCGGACCCTCCAAATCCACGGTATCCTGTTGTGGTATATTCAACAGCGAACACAATAAATGAAAAAGTTGTTAATAACATCAGACATAGGATCATTAGTATCAAGAATTTCTTTTGTTTCAATTTTTTCACTCCGTTTCTTTCTGTTTCATAAGGTTATCGGCTGTTGTTGTAACGATGATGATGGTACATTGGCCTATCCTCCTATCGTTGATTTTGAATGAAACTATTAGAAGAACTTACTGTGCGTTGAGGATCGCCTTGATCTTCGCGATCGCATCTTCCTTGCCGTTGCAGTCTGCATAGAGCTTATCGTTTCGGAGAAGGGAACGAAGCTTGCCATCTTCTTCGATCTGAATGGACTCTTGTGGGACAATTCCGATGATACCGTTACTGTATTCTGCTAAGAACAGAATATATTCGTACCCCTTTTCGGGAACGATCTCGCCGCTTAAGGGGAGTTTACAATACTGCCCGACCTGACCGGAAAATTCGGTGACGGTAATCGTATCACCGGCGGAAAGATCGGTTGTCGATTTTAGTACCTCGGAAACCCGCAGGGTGATCGGTGTTCGAATACTTTGTACCACATCATATTTTTGTCTGTCTGTCATCGCCTGTGTCAGATCTGCTTTTCGGGAAAAATACGGTGTTCCAACCTCTTCGACGGTACAGACCACGATCCATTCGCTTTCTTCTATTTCGTCGTCCAGAGATTCAGTCATGTAAATCAATCCTTCTGTTCGCACATAAAAAACATCGGGATCGAGCGTTTCCGCTTCGGTTTTGGGGGTGGTATCTGTGGGGTTTTTATCGGCATTTGTGGTACCGCAGGCGCAAATGACGGTGCAGAGAAGACACAGCGCGATGAGGCTGCGCAGGAATTGGGATGTGATTTTCATAAGATACCTCCTTATTAAGATCCGTAATGCGGTGCCCAACAATCTTCTGCATTGTCGATGTCAAATTGGAAGGGCTGCCACCAATAATTGAAATCTGTTCCATAGCACATGATAGAGTAATTTACATAATCGTAATCACTTTCATCATAGTCTTTGAGTCCCAAAGTATGACCTAATTCGTGAACGATAGTAGCCTTTTTATATGTGGATGATTGATTGGCCAAGCGAGCATCGTTACAAATAATATCAAATGCATACGTGGTATGACAGGTGCAATTTGCTGTTGATTGTCCCCAATAAACGGTTACGGCAACGACCTTGCCTCTATGAAGGTCAT
>JAFQMO010000048.1 GCA_017414385.1 Clostridia bacterium | reverse complement strand
GTGCGATCGTCCGTGACCCCAAGGTCTTCTTGCTTGACGAACCGCTCTCCAACCTCGATGCTAAGCTTCGTGCACAGATGAGAACTGAGCTTACCAAGATCCATAAGAGACTCGGTACCACCTTTATTTACGTTACTCACGACCAGGTCGAGGCTATGACCATGGCTACACGTATCGTTGTTATGAAGGACGGTGTCATCCAGCAGGTTGATACTCCTCAGTCTCTCTACGATAATCCCAACAACGTCTTCGTTGCGGGCTTCATCGGTTCTCCTCAGATGAACTTTATCAATGCACGTCTTGATCAGAAGGGTGACGATATTTACGTTGTCTTCGGTAAGAACAGCCTCAAGCTCCCCGCTGAAAAGGCTGATAACCCCGATATTAAGCCCTATATCGGTCAGGAAGTTATCATCGGTCTCCGTCCCGAGTGTATCCATGATGATGACTTCAACATGAGAAATCTCCCTGAGTCTATCATTGAAGCATACGTTGAGGTTACAGAGCTTATGGGCGCCGAGATTTATTTGTATCTCGTTACCGACGAGCAGACCTTGACGGCACGTGTTTCTTCTCGTTCTGCATCCCGTGCAGGTGATACCATTCGAGTTGCTCTCGATGTCTCCAGAATGCACATCTTTGATAAGGATACCGAGAAGTGTGTCTCTCACTAATTTGCTGATGTACAAGGTCTGTGGTTCCTCACAGACCTTGTTTTTTTGCGCAAACAACATTCTCAAGGTGCTTCACCCGATTTCCTACGAGAAATGTGCGCAAGCAGTCATCGATCAGCTTGATCTCAAAGAATCGACATGTTATTTTTGAAATAAAGGAGGTTATTATGCGGTACGTTTTAGATCATGATTTTCATGTCCATACACAGCTTTCCCCCTGTTCCTCAAATCCGGAACAAAATCCGACAAGAATTCTTCAATATGCAAAAGAAAACAACTTAAAAACAGTCATCACCACCGACCATTATTGGGATGAACGTGTCCCTTGCAGCACCAAGCCTTACGGTATCAACAATGAAACCATACACAAGTGGGGACCGTATCCGCAGGAGGATGGGATTCGAATGCTCATTGGTGCAGAAGCGGATATTGATTTTAACGGCATTCTCGGAATCAATCGCCGTACTTGCGAGGATTTCGACTTTATTCTGATTTCCGCGACCCATATGCATATGGACGGATTCACCTGCCGCGGTGATGAAACAGTAGAAGAACGGATCGCAATGTATATCCGTCGTCTTGAAATCATTCTGAATGCAGATATTCCCCACAAAAAGATCGGTTTTTCACATCCTGTCACACCGCTGATCTGTTATCACGAGCAGGTACTTGACGGTATTCCCGAATCTGAATTCCGCCGTTTGTTCGGTCGTGCTGCGGAGCTCGGTCTAGGTGTTGAGATCAATCTTTCCTCCATGCGTGATTCCGACGATTTCGACGATTATACGCAAGTGACGCCCCAAACACATCCTGCAATGTTCCGCCCTTATCGCATTGCAAAAGAAATGGGATGTAAATTCTTTTTCGGTTCCGACTCACACAGTCCTTCGGACTTCCTTTTTCTCAAACCGATGGCAGAGGTCTTGATCGATCAATTGGAACTGAAAGAATCTGATAAGTTTATACTTTCCTGATTTTTCGGAGGACTGCCAAATGCGTTATATATTTGATCATGATTTTCATGTCCATACACAGCTTTCCCCCTGTTCCTCAAATCCGGAACAAAATCCGACAAGAATTCTTCAATATGCAAAAGAAAACAACTTAAAAACAGTCATCACCACCGACCATTATTGGGATGAGCGTATCCATTCCGAAACAGATCCCTACGGTATTGACAATCAGACCATTCACAGCTGGGGACCGTATCCGCAGGAGGACGGGATCCGTATGTTGCTCGGTGCAGAGGCTGACATCGACTTGAACGGTGTTTTGGGCATAAACAGACAGACCTGCGAGGAGTTTGATTTTATCCATATTTCCGCAACGCATATGCACATGGATGGCTTCACCTGCAGAGGTGACGAGTCTGTTGAGGAACGCATTGAAATGTATATCAACCGCTTCGATATTATTCTGAATGCTGATCTTCCCTTCCACAAGATCGGTTTCACACATCCCGTCACCGATCTGATCGGTCCGGACTATATAAACTTTGTTAAGGTTTTAGACGGAATTCCGGATTCTGAATTCCGGAGGCTGTTTAAGGGTGCTGCAGAACGAGGAATGGGAATAGAGATCAATATTTCTTCGATGCGTGCCGATGACGAGGTGAAAAAATACGTCGTATTGACACCGCAGATGAACCCGTCTGTATATCGGCCTTACCGCATCGCAAAGGAAATGGGCTGCAAATTCTATTTTGGTTCGGATGCACACCGTCCGAGATCATTCCCATTTGTAAAGCCGTTTGCAGAAGAGCTGATCGATATCATGGGGCTTGAGGAATCTGATAAATTTACACTTTCTTGATTTTGATAAAGGTGAACAATGCGTTATATATTCGATCATGATTTTCATGTCCATACACAGCTTTCTCACTGTTCCTCAAATCCGGAACAAAATCCGACGAGAATTCTTCAATATGCAAAAGACAACAACCTAAAAACAGTCATCACCACTGACCACTATTGGGATGAACGTATTCATTCGGAAACGGGTTCACACGGAATCGATACGTCCACGGCCATCAGTTGGGGACCGTATCCGCAAGAGGATGGGATCCGTATGTTGCTCGGTGCAGAGGCAGATATCGATATCAACGGAGTCCTCGGAATTGATCGAAAAACCTATGAAACCTTTTCCTTCATCACAGTATCCTCCACGCATATGCATCTGAACGGATTTACCTGTCGCGGCGACGAAACGCTGGAGGAAAGGATCGATATGTTTATCCGACGGTGGGAAATCATATTGGATACCGATATTCCGCATAATAGGACCGGTATCTCACATCTGACCGCACCGCACGCATTTCCTGAAGGAGATCGCAGAGAGCTGCTCGATCATATTCCAACAAAAGAATTCAGACGTCTCTTTGCAAGATCGGCGGAGTGCGGTCTTGGTATTGAAATCAACACAAATACCTTTCTCGAGGATGGGATCATCCTGACAGGCGATCCCTCTCTTTATCGTCCCTACCTTCTTGCAAAAGAAGCAGGATGTAAATTCTATTTCGGTTCCGATGCACATGCCCCCGCCGACTTTACGAATGTCAAAAGAATTGCCGAGAGCATTATCGACGATCTTGATTTGAAGGAATCGGATAAGTTCATCCTGGAGGGGAACTAAACGGTCATTTTATTGGAATAACATCAAAAAAACGCCCTTTCTGTGTCAGTAGAAACGGCGTTTTTTCATTGGGACGGACCAAAGCTGCTTTATTTTTTCAATTACGCATCTTCTCTCACATCGGAGTGTGAATTTATGTGAATTTATGTGAATTCGCGTGATTTTATAACATACAAACGAGCAAATATCGTGCAAAAAAAGTATTAGCTTCTATCCATTGTGCATTATATACAAATTAAAACGTCATATTTCGTTGTTTTGACATACACAAATCACAAAAGAACCTCTTGCAAAATTTTTGTTTCTCGGTTATAATATACGTAGGTCTTTTTTCAAACTGCAGAAGAAAGATATCAGTCAATTCTGACGAATCCGCATTACCTTCGTTGTAATGCAAATAATGCAAAAGGAGAATACCTACTATGGCCAAGATCACTACAAAAGAAATCAGAAACGTTGCACTCGTCGGTCACAGCTCTGCAGGTAAAACTTCCCTGGCAGAAGCTATGCTCTACTTAACCAAAGTAACCGACAGATTGGGTTCCACCGCTGATGGTAATACCGTCTGCGATTTTGATGATGAAGAAATCAAGCGCGGACTTTCCATTTCCACCTCGATTGCTCCGATCATGTGGAATAATATTAAGATCAATCTCCTTGACACCCCCGGATATCTTGACTTTATCGGTGAGGTACACCAGACCATGCGTGTTGCTGACGCAGCGATGATCGTTGTTGACGGCAAGGCAGGCGTCGAGGTCGGTACCGAGCTTGCTTGGAATCAGGCGGAAAAGGCCGGCATCCCCAAGTCCTTCTATATCAACAAGTTTGATGACGGTGAAGCGCGCTTTAAGCGTGTTTACACACAGCTCCGCGAAACCTTCGGCGTTTCCGTTTGTCCGATTCTCATTCCCATGATCGAGGGTGACAAGGTCATCGGCTTTTTGAACCTGATCAATATGCGTTCTGTCGTTTATGACAAGAACGGTGTTCCGAGCGAGTCTCCGATTCCCGAGGAATTTATCCCTGTCGCTGACGAATACCGTGATATGCTGCTCGAATCCATTGCACAGACCTCTGATGAGCTGATGGAGAAGTATTTCGGCGGTGAGGAGATCACCTATGATGAGGCTGTTCTCGCAGTCCATGAGGGCATCATCTCCGGCGACATTGTTCCCGTTTACTGCGGTTCTGCAACGAAGTTCTGGGGCATTCGTATGCTGATGGATCAGATTGCTGATTCCTTCCCCCGTCCTACCGCAAAGAAAACCGAGTGCCTTCTCAACGAAGACGGCACAGAGGCAACAACTCCCATCGAGCCGGAAGGCACAACATCCATCTTCGTGTTCAAAACGATCTCCGACCCCTTTGTTGGAAAGATGTCATTCTTTAAGGTCATGAACGGCGAACTCAACAATTCCATGGTTCTCCGCAATACCACAACCTCTCAGACCGAAAAAATGGGTCATATCTATACAATGACCGGTAAAAAGCAGACAGAGGTCGATTCTCTTTGCTGCGGTGACATTGGTATGATCTCCAAGCTCTCCAACACCAATACCAACGATACACTCACCCTTTCCCCCGCTGATATCCGCTACGCGCCCATCGTGTTCCCTGTTTCCTATATGCAGCGCGCGATCGTTCCCAAGGCAAAGGGTGATGAGGACAAGATCTCCTCCGGTATCACAAAGCTGCTTGAAGAAGATAAGACCATCAAATACGAAAACAATGCAGAAACCAACCAGATGTTGGTTTCCGGTCAGGGTGACATCCACCTCGACGTTATCGTTTCCAGATTGAAGAATCGTTTCGGTACAACGGTTGAGCTTTCCAAGCCGAAGATTGCTTACCGTGAGACCATCAAAAAATCTGTTCAGGTCGACGGTAAGCACAAGAAGCAGTCCGGTGGTTCCGGTCAGTACGGTCACGTCAAGATCACTTTCTCACACGGTGAGGATTCCGGTCTGACCTTCACGACCTCTGTTGTCGGCGGTACCGTTCCCAAGAACTTCTACCCCGCAGTTCAGAAGGGTCTTGAGGAAGCCATGGAAAAGGGTGTTCTCGCAGGATTCCCTGTTGTCAATCTGAAGGCAGACCTCTTCGACGGTTCCTACCACCCCGTTGACTCTAACGAAATCTCCTTCAAGCTCGCTGCAAAGCTGGCATATAAGGAAGGTCTTCCCAAAGCAAATCCCGTCATTCTCGAACCGATTGGAAAGCTCAATGTTTATGTTCCCGATTCTATGATCGGTGATATCATCGGCGGCATTTCCAAGTCCCGTGGTACCGTTCTCGGTATGACACCGACAGAGCGCAAGGGCGAGCAGGTCGTTGAAGCAGAGGTTCCGCTGGCGGAGATGATGGAGTACCCCATCACGCTGCGTGCGATCACGCAGGGCCGCGGCACGTTCACACTTGAGTTTGATCGTTACGAGGAAGCTCCCGCAGAAATCGCTGCTAAGATCATCGAAGAACGCAAAAACGAACTTGCCGAATAATTCAATCCTTTTTCATACACAAAGTGGGTGCTGTATTTAGATGCAGCACCTTCTTTTTTGATAAAAAAACAGACTGCACAACAATGGTCATGCAGTCTGATAAGAAAAAAAGGAGTCCATCTGTAAGCCGGGTTCTGTCATGGGCAATCATCTATCTATTCGCTGCGTTACCGCAGCGCTCCAGCATTGCTGTGCCTCCCAAACGGCTGACAGTTTCCTGCCATACGGGGGTGAACCGTTAGGGAGTTGCTTCGGATAGGGTTTACAGGGAACCTATGTTACCATAGATACCGGTGAGCTCTTACCTCGCCTTTCCACCATCACCGGGAACACAAAGTGTTCCATACCGCAAGCGGTACTTTTCGGCAGACTATTTCTGTTGCACTTTCCCGGATGTCACCATCGGCGGACGTTATCCGTTATCCTTTCCCCGGAAGCCCGGACTTTCCTCACGATAATACCTTTCGGCACCATATCGCGCGATTGCCTGACGAACTCCTTTTTGCTTATTCAATTTTTGGGATCAATGCTCATGCGACTGATATGCCGCAATCATCGAACGAATTGCCTCTGTCGCCATCGATTCATATGCCTCATAATTGGATGCCAGATCCTTGTCATACTGATTGACCATATTCAAAAGCATCCCCGGAAGACCGCCGAAATCATAAAGATAACCGATGTCATAGGTCATTGTATCAAAGATCAGATCGAGCATGGCTGCGCTCTCATTGTCTCTTGTTCCCTTCGATTTGAGATACTGATCATAATACGCAGGTGTCAAAACATTTTTCGACTCCGCTCCGAGCGCATCCAAAACATATCCCGTCATATCCACATCCGGACAATCCTTTGGAACAAGGAGCATTGCAGCAACGTGCGGATTGATGATATGATGATAATCCTTTTGCGATTCATCATAAAGCGGCATCGGAAGAATACCGAAATTCAGATCGGACCTCCTCATGTTTTCGATAGCATGGAACTCATTATAATTAAACAGTCCCTGCCCCGCCTGAAACATTGCTATAATCTCATCGTTTGTTTTTCCCAGACGAGACCAACTGACCGATTGCTGCGGATCATACATTACGTCGATATACTTATCAAAGATCGTTTGTGTACGGTCATTGTAGAAGGTCAAAACAGGATAATCCTGATCGTCCTTCACCGTAAACTGCGTACCCGCACCAATCATGCCCATAGCAATCATGTCACAATAATACAAAAGCCCGTATCGGTCGTCAAGATCATATTGGCTGTCGCCGTTCAGATCCTTTGAAACCGAAGCAGCCATTTCATTGAACTTGTCAATTGTCCATTTGTGGTCTTTTACAAGCTGATAAGGATCCTCCAAATGATTATCCTCGATCAACTGCTTGTTGAACAGGAGCACACCGATAGATTTTTTATACATGATGCTGATATCACCTGTCATCATATATAATCTTTCACCGACCGTCAGGTCCCGTGCTGCATTCTGATCCCACCACGGCGCATCGATATCCAATGTTTCGATCTCATTGAGATCCCACAAAAAGCCGCTTTCGGCGAGATTGATCGCGCTTCTCGTGCAGACAAAGCCAACATGGTAATCACCCTCATCCGCCCGTACGCTTTGGTGGATCGCCGAAAAGCCGTATCCTGCGGACGGTTTTGCGACAATGTCAACATTCAACATTTGTTCAACTGCATGCATTCTCCGGTATGCAGCATCGTTGATGGTCGTTCCGTCAATCCCTGTTGCCGAAAAATCGACATCATACCACGTAGAATTGGAATGGTCATATACAACAATATTGAACGGGGCTGCGTTATAATCAAGATCCTGCGGCAGATCTGCGCGGTAATGCTCCGCAGCATTTGTTTGATCCGCCGTATCGGCACCGGTACCATTCTGCTTTTCTGTATCTGTGCCATTTTGCGAACCGCCTACGCGTCCGCAGGCAGTCAGCGATACAGCGGACTGCGCACACATCAACAGTACACAAAGCCATATCCATTGTTTTTTCATACTATCTTCCCTCCTGAATTGGACGTACCGATAGTATGACACATAAATATTATATCATACTTTTTTATTGAAATCAAGCAATTTCCAAATTTTCCAAGCACCGCGCAGCACCATCCCCTCTCAGCCTCGTCACGAACGGCATTCCCCATTGATTTTTCGTATCGTTTATGATATAATGAATGTGCTTGTTCAAAGCAAGGATCCCTCACCCCTTTGTAATGTCTGATCGGATCTATTTCTCATCAAAAAGCGCTCTTGAGTACATCATATCCTGAAAAACTATCATTCGTCCAGTTATTTTTTACGCAAAGCCCTTTCTTTTCTCTGCAAAATATGGTATACTGTTAGTGATTGATTTCCAGTACGAGTTTCCTTGAAAGAGGTGTATAATATATGTGCGGATTTGCGGGTTTTTCCGATCGAATCCATTTGAAAAAAGAAAAAGAAAATATCCTTCACCGCATGACGGACCGTATCATTCACAGGGGTCCCGACATGGAAGGACATTTCCTTGACGATGATACAGCGCTCGGTTTTCGCCGTCTTTCCATCATCGATTTATCCGAGGCCGGAAAACAGCCGATGTGTAACGAAGACGGCAGTATTATCATTGTTTTCAACGGCGAGATCTATAATTTTGAAGAGCTTCGAAATACCCTGATCGCATGCGGCCACGAATTCCGATCGCATACCGATTCTGAGGTCCTCCTTCATGGGTATGAAGAGTACGGAATCGACCTTCTTTCTCATCTTCGCGGAATGTTTTCTTTTGTTATCCGCGATCAAAAGAAGGATCTTCTCTTTGGTGCACGTGATATATTCGGAATCAAACCGCATTATTATACACAGAATGCGGACGGAACCTTCTTGTTCGCATCGGAAATCAAATGTTTTCTTGAACATCCCTCCTTTCATAAGGAGGTGAATCCCGATGCACTGCGCGCTTATATGACCTTCCAATATTCCTCCGGTGAAGATACCTTTTTCCGCGGTGTCAAAAAGCTCCCCCCCGCACATTATTACATCTATCAAAACAATACGCTTTCCGTTGCACAGTATTGGGATACGGTTTTCGAAAAGGAAAACAAATCGCTTGAAGATTTTATTGAAGACGTAGATCAAACCGTCAACGAATCTGTCCGTGCGCACCGCATCAGTGATGTTCGTGTAGGATCCTTTTTATCCGGCGGTGTGGACTCCAGCTACATCACAGCATCCCTGATGCCCGACGAAACATTTTCCGTCGGATTTGATCACGGGGACGACAAGTTCTTTGACGAAACGGACTATGCAAGAGAGCTTTCCGATATTCTCGGCATCAAGAATTATAAAAAGATCATCACCCCCGATGAATGCTTTGCATGCTTTTCTGACATCCAATACCACATGGATGAACCGCAGTCCAACCCCTCCTCCGTTCCGCTCTATTTTCTTGCAGGATTGGCAAAGGAGCATGTCACGGTCGTACTTTCCGGTGAAGGTGCAGACGAGATCTTTGCGGGCTACGATTGGTATACCGATACCAAAGAGGTCAGAAAATACAAAAAGCTCGTCCCTGCCTGCATCCGCCGTCTCCTTGCCTCGCTTGTAAAGCCGCTTCCCGCCTTCAAGGGACGATCTTTCCTTCTGCGCGGCTCCGGACGTCCCGAGGACTACTTCATGGGTCAGGCGCTCGTTTTTTCCTCACGAGAGGCAGCAGAGGTTCTTATGCCCGAATACCGGGATGGACCCACTGCAGATCAGATCGTTGATCAGGTCTACAAATCCGTTTCCAACAAGGATGAGCTGACAAAAAAGCAGTTTTTGGATATGCATCTTTGGCTCCCCGGTGACATTCTTTTGAAGGCAGACAAGATGAGTATGGCACATTCTCTTGAGCTTCGTGTTCCGTTCCTTGACAAAAAGGTCATTGAACAGGCCGAAAAGATCCCTGCAGAATACAAAGTAAATGAGATCGATACAAAGTACGTATTGCGCCGTGCCTCTCTGAAGACCCTGCCGCCGGAATGGGCAAACCGCAAAAAGGCAGGTTTCCCTGTTCCGATCCGTCATTGGATCTGCGAAAAGAAATACTACGATCATATCCGTTCTTATTTCTGTGCGCCGTACACATCGCAATTCTTCCATACCGACAAGATCCTTGCACTTCTCGATGACCACTATCATAAAAAGGCAAACAACGGCCGTAAGATCTGGACAGTATTTACCTTCCTTGTTTGGTATGAACGCTTTTTTATAAATGAAAAGGATCATAACGCATGACACATTCCATCATTCCTGTTCTGATCGGCGCCGATCTGAACTGTTACAATGTAGCGCGTGCCTTTCACGAGGCATATGGCGTTACCTCTGAGGCATTCGGACGTTATCCCACAAGTGCGATTCTCTCTTCCCGCATTATCCGGTTTCATACGGTTGCGGACCTTGATACCGACGCTGTCTTTTTGAAGCAAATGTCTGATTTTGCACACGAGCATCCAAACGGCTCACGTATCCTGATCGGCTGTACCGACGATTACGTAAATCTGATCGCACGAAATGCCTCCGTGCTTTCCAAGGATTTTATTCTCCCCTATAATCCCATCGAGCTGATGGATGCCTTTATCTCCAAGGAACGATTCTACGAATACTGTGACCGGTTGGGAATCCTTTATCCGAAAACGGTCATTGTAAAATACGGTGAGACGGTCAATACAACCGCATTCACAGAAGATTCGCTTGGTTTCTCCTATCCTATCATCGTCAAGCCCTCCAACAGTGTTTGCTATTGGAAGCATCCCTTCGACGGTATGAACAAGGTCTATGTCTCAGATTCTCCCGAAATGACACAGCGTATTGTAACCGAGATCTTTGCATCCGGCTACGATGACAGCATTATTCTGCAGGATATGATCCCCGGAAACGATTCCGAAATGTACGTTTTGACCGCATACTGTGACAAGCAAAAGAAGGTCAAAATGATGTGTCTCGGCCACGTTCTCCTCGAAGAACATACTCCCAAGGGACGCGGAAATCATGCCGCTATCATTACAGAATACAAGCCCGAGCTGTGCGAAAAATTCCGCGCATTTCTCGAGGAGATCGGTTATGTCGGTTATGCCAATTTTGACATCAAATATGACCGCAGAGACGGCACGTTCCGCGCATTTGAGATCAATCTCCGTCAAGGCAGGTCCAACTACTACGTCACGGCAAGCGGCGAAAACATCGCATCCTATATCGTTTCCGATTATGTAGAGAATTCTTTGCCGACAGAAATGAAGATCGCTCAAGCAGAAACACTTTGGTGCTCAATTCCCAGATCCATTGTTTGGAAATATACGCACAACGATGACTGTATCTGCCGTGCAAAGGCGCTCGTTCGAAAAAAGCGCGCATATTCCTCTCTTTGGTATTCAAGGGATCTTCGGCTGAATCCCAAGCGCCTGTTTTACGTTGCTGCGGCACAGTTCCGCCATTTCGAAAAATACCGTACCTACTGTAAGGATTACAAATAAGAAGGTGTTGCTATGCGTCAATCATCTCCCGTCCTTGGCATACTCGGCGGTCTCGGTCCAATGGCCACTGCCTATTTTTACGAGCTGCTGATCGCGCACACACAGGTTCAGTGTGACCAGGACCATATTGACATTCTCATCAATAGTCACGCATCGACTCCTGACCGTACTGCCTTTATTACCGGCGCCTCGGATCAGGATCCGCTTTCCGTCATGGTTGCGGATCTCCGGCGTATGGAAGCGTACGGCGCGGAGCTCGTTGCTATTCCCTGTAATACCGCGCACTATTTCTTTGATAAGCTGAAGGCGTCAACAAATCTTCCTCTTTTGAACATCATGGAGGAGACCGCATGCAAGCTTTCGTCGATCGGTGTTCATAAAGCGGGTATTCTTGCGACAGACGGAACGATCATGACCGGTACTTATGACCGTTAGCTCTCGACGCACGGCATCGATTGTGTCCGTCCTTCGGCAAACGATCAAAAGACCGTTATGCAGATCATTTACGAACAGATCAAGCGTGGCCTTGCCCCCGATCTCGATGCATTCTGCTCTGTCATTGAAAATCTACGTCATGAAGGCGCTGAGGCTATCATTCTCGGCTGTACAGAGCTTTCTCTTATAAAAAAGCAATATTCTGTACCGATATACTGTATTGATTCGCTCGACGTCCTTGCAGAAAGTACCATCAAAGCGTGTGGGAAGGAACCAATTGGCTTTTTATTTCCTTCCTCCGGAGATCTGTTATGAAGCTATATAAACTTTTGACCGAAAGCGCACTTGACTATACCTGCTATTACGGTGATTCACTGCTCCCCGCATCCTCACTACCGCAAGTGTCCCCGGCAGATATCCCGCTTTCCGCCTTAGTCTACGATTCCAGAAAGGCTGCGCACGATACCGCCTTTGTCTGCCTCAGCGGTACCCGTTTTGACGGACATGATTTTGCGGACTCGGCTTATGAGCGTGGGTGCCGCATCTTTTTCGCAGAGAGACCGCTTACACTCCCGGCAGATGCATTGACCGTTGTTTTTTCAAGCACCCGTGCCGCACTTGCCGCACTCTCCGATGCATTTTTCGGTCATCCGCAACGCGAGCTGACTGTCATCGGTATCACGGGTACCAAGGGTAAAACGACCGTTACAAATCTGATCGCATCGGTATTGAATGACAATCAGATATCCTGCGGTACCATCGGCACCATTGGTATTACTTATGATAAAAAGCTCCTCCCCACCGTCAATTCCACACCTGAAAGCTACGAGATCCACAAGACATTTCGGCAAATGCTGGATGCAGGTGTTCGATGTGTAGTAATGGAGGTTTCTTCACAGGCCCTCTTTTGTCACCGTGTCGACGGTATTCGCTTTGATATTGCCGTTTTCACAAACCTCTCAGAGGACCATATCGGAGAAAATGAGCATCCCGATTTTTCACATTACATGAATGCAAAGCAGCGTCTTTTCTCCATGTGTGACTTTGCAGTCATCTCCGCCGATGATTTGTATTCCAAGAACTTTCGCGATGCGTGTGTCTCCCCCTACAAGACCTTCGGCATCACTGCCTCGGCAGATTTCAATGCGTTGGATATACAGCAGTGGAAGACAAATACCGCAATGGGGATTTCCTTTAAGCTCAGACATAACACTGTCATCTCCGATCAGATCTTTTCGCTCAAAATCCCCGGCATCTTCAATGCATCAAATGCGCTTGCTGCAATCGGTGTCCTCGCGCATCTTGGTCTGTCTGATAAACAAATCGCACCGTATTTGGCTCGTACAACAGTTCCCGGTCGGTTTGAAACGCTCGATCTCTTTGACCATTGTACCGTCATTCTTGATTACGCACACAATGAGCTCAGCATGACCAACCTTTTACAGACCGTTCGATCTTACCGTCCCAAGCGTATCATCTGTCTGTTCGGATCCATCGGCGGACGTTCCCGCCACAGACGCCGCGAGCTTGCCGAGGTCACGGGGGATCTGGCCGATTATGCGATCATAACAACCGACAATCCTGATTTTGAGGACCCCGACACAATCGTTTCGGAGATCGCATCGTATTATACAAAGGATATGTGTCCGCATATCGCAATTACTGACCGTAAGGAAGCCATTCTGTACGCACTCGACATGCTGCGTGACGGCGATGTTTTCCTGCTTTGCGGCAAAGGCCACGAGAATTATCAGATTGTCAACGGTATTCACGTTCCCTTTTCCGAAAAGGAGATCCTATTCGAAGCTTGTGCAAAAAATGCAATATCCCATACAGCATCCCATATTTCAGCATCACACATATAAAAAGAGCGTATTCGCAAGATCTGCGAATACGCTCTTTTTCAGAATGTAACAATTTCCTGTTCGGGCTTAGATGCAGGCTTGACGGAAACGACCTCAAGGGCAGGAAGGACCTCACCCGAGGGTTCACCGTAAACAGAAGCATCCACGCATACAACCTTGGCTTCAATATGATACCAAGCCTTATTCTTGAATTTGATATTGTTTTTGCAATAGATGCTGATAAACTGAATGTCGTTTTCGCAGCACGTCATTGCAAAGCGGCCTGCCAAAAAGCCGGGAAGCTTTGTTCCCGCAAGCTTTACAAGCATTGCACGCAGACAAACAGTCTTGCCGTCATACTTATCTGCGTGATCCATCACGTCGAAATAGAACACACCGAAATCGTTGTCGTCAACGGTAATCTCATCTTGCGATAGATCGAAGGGAGAAGCATCAAAGGCGGTATCGATCCGTCCGTCTTCATATTCAAAAACGACCTGCGCATTGATACTTGCAGCCTTGATCAAGCTTCGGTAAGCAATCTTGTCCATCGTATCATTGAAACGATTGAAAACGACAATATCGGTAATCTTATACTGCTCCACCATGATCGCACGCATATTCTTGGAATAAGAATCAAATGTTGAAGCATCGACAGTCGTCATGACCTCGACAAGCTGCCATTCCTTCGGATACCGCATCTCAACGGGAAGCAGTCCCTTCCACATACCATTATACTCGATCACAACGACATCCGGCATATGTTTACGATGGATCTCCTCAAGAGCCGCATTTGTGAAATCAGATTCTTCTTCGAAAGAAACGACCGTTGTATTCCTCTCCTTCAAAAAATCCTCATCATATTCCTCGATTCCCTCTTCACAAAGGATCAACAAGATCTTTTTTCCGTCACAGATCTGCGGATTTTTGAGAAATCTTTGTATCATTACCGTCTTTCCGCTTTCCAGAAGACCGTTAAAGACAAAGATCGGTATTTGCTTATCTTCCATTTATCATCACCAAAGCCTTTCCGAATAAAGGTATATTCTCACCGGACAGAGATTACAGTCCGAAAAGCTTCTCCAGCTTATCTTCCTTGAGATCAACGCCAATGACACACAGAAGTCCTGTATATGCAGGTGCGCCATCACGGATCTCATATTCACCCGGTGTCAGATCAAATTGAAGCCAACTGCCGTCTGTCTTTTGCAAAATACCCTTTGCGCGGAGGATCATGCCAAAACCGTTATCCTCGCTTGCAAGTGCTGCAAGCGCAGTCGCAAGCACGTGTTCATCGAAACGCTTCGGCGTTTCCTTTCCCCAATTTGTAAAGACATCATCTGCATGATGGTGGTCATGCTCATGCTCATGGCAGCCACAGTCGCAATGCTCATCATGGTCGTGATGGTGGTCATGCTCATGCTCGTGGCAGCCGCAGTCACAGTGCTCGTCATGGTCATGATGGTGGTGATGCTCGTGCTCGTGGCAGCCGCAGTCACAGTGCTCGTCATGGTCATGATGGTGGTGATGCTCGTGCTTGTGGCAGCCGCAGTC
>JAFQMO010000047.1 GCA_017414385.1 Clostridia bacterium | reverse complement strand
TGCGATTCTTGCGGAGGAGGGGGTTGACCCCACGCGCGATACGTTCTTTGTCTGCCGTGAAAATGATGGTCCCGAGGCGACCATAACCGCATACGTCCGTCCGGACGGACGCGGCGATATTCATATGGTTGCGGCAAGTGATTCCATTCGCGGAAACAATGTCGGCGGTATCATGCTCGCATTCAGTATGTGTAAATTGGATAAGGAAATGAAGGGAGATTCCCGAATGACGGTTCTGACAACCGACGATCATCGACTTCCGGCGATTGTCGGTTATTTGAGGGGAGGCTTCCAGCCGGTTGAGTATGATGAGGGAATGGTTGATCGCTGGACCAAGGTCTGCGATGCACTCAATATCCACGGCATCGAAATGCTGACAGAAACAGGAGAACCGACAGGGATCATTCTTTGATACAAGAAAATAAAGACGCCGGCATCCTGCATTGGATGTCGGCGTTTTTCATTTATCGGATGGTTTGTCAGCGGGAGTACGGTTCTTGAAGAAACCGAATTCCTCGAGAGCTAGTCTGGTTCGGGTTGCCGTTTGATTCGGATAGCAGTTGCGTTCGTTTATAGTGATGTCTGCATATTTCTCGTAAAGTGGAGTACGTTCCCTGAAAATATCATGGAGCGTTTGGCTGCCGCGAAGAACGACACCTCTCGCATTGAGATCGTGAAGACGCAGTCTGAGGAGAGGGAGAGGGAGCTTGAGGTATATGATCGTCCCGATCTGCGAAAAATGCTTCATGGCATCTTTTCCGTATATAACACTTCCGCCTGTTGCGATTACGGCGTTTTTGATATTCAGCTCTGCGCAGATGCTGTTTTCAATTTCGAGAAATGCGTCAATGCCGTGTTCGGCGATCAGCGAAGGGATCTTTTTTCCTGTTTTTTCTTCGATGATACGGTCAGTATCGATAAACTGAAGCTGTGCGCTTTTGGCAATGCGTTTTCCGATGGTCGTTTTCCCGACACCGGGCATGCCGATTAAAATAATATTGTCGTTTTTCATTTCATTTGCTGCAGTATGACAACGATAGGATTATGATCGGACGGTCGGATGCCGTCGATGCTTTTGTCGATCACACGGTATTCTTCGATTTGGAAATCACCGCGGCTGACAAAGCAATAATCGAATGTTGCACTGAAAAATCTGTATTTGTGAAAGGTTTCGGATCCGTATGCGTTTTTTGCAAGATACTTTGCGTCGTCGAGATACTGCACTGTGATGTGCCGATATACATCGCTGATTGCTTCATCAAGGTTGAAATCCCCCATAACGATGACGGGGTACGATAATGCTTCAACAAAGCTGCATAGATGTGCGGCAGAGACCATCCTGGTCTCCTCGTAAAGCGGATCAAAATGTGTATTGACAACGTAAAAAACACGGTTGCTTGCGCGGTCTCGGAGATTGGCACAGGTATACGTTCTCGGACGCATGCTCCGGTATACGACAGATGGGGACATCGGCGTGTCCGTGAGCCAACGTGTTGTCCATTGACAAATATCAAAACGATTGGTACGGACGAGGATTGCGGTATACTCACCGTGTTCGTCTGCGGTGTCGCTGTTTCCGATGAGAGCAAAATCCGGCAGCATCATTTTGAGTATTTCTACCCATTTTTCTGTGGCCTCCTGTACGCCGATCACATCGGGAAGCGCTTCGCGTATGATGGATAAAACGCATTGAATACGCTGCTCGGCAACTCGGGAATATCGCAGATTGAAGCTCAGGATCCTTATGATATTTTCCATAGTCCTCCGCGACATCGAAGCACAGTACTACGATATCATTTTAACATAATTGTGTGAGTTTGTCAATATATTGGCGTGGGACAGAGCACAGCAGCAGCGGTGTGCAGATGGGGAGACGTATGTTTTTTTGTATCTGTTATTTTGGAACCAAGACAGGCGGTTTGTGCATACGATACTAACGTATGCCGATCTGTTGCAAAATTGCTCGGCATATACGATTTTCTCGATATTTTGATAACCGGAAAGGATTTTCGAATATGAAACAGATACAACCGTCATTTCATGATGCAGACTCTGCTTGTGTACCGGACTGCTCCTATTTTGCTGCTGCCAATACAGGCGGCGGATTTTTCAGTCAATTTTCGCAGCTGTTTGATCCTCAAAGCAAAAAATGGCGAAGGATATACATCATAAAAGGGGGGCCCGGAACCGGAAAGTCAAGCTTTATGAAACGGATCTTACATGCAGCACAGGAAAACGGATATGAAACGGAGGCCTTTTTTTGCTCCTCCGATACAAAGTCTCTTGACGGGCTACGTATCCCTGCGCTC
>JAFQMO010000046.1 GCA_017414385.1 Clostridia bacterium | reverse complement strand
TCCGCCATCTGCCGTTTCGGTTTACGGAGTATATGTACCTCCGGCCATGAGGGGAGATACATATGCCATGATAAAGCCCAGACCGTTGAGAATGACCCAAGAAATGATAATGCGCTTCAGCCATGCTCTCGATTCGTCGACGGTTTTTCCGTTCTTCGAGAAGTTCATCAGCAGAAGCGCAACAGCTGCGGTAACTACGGCTGCAATGGTGGAGATGCCAACGATCTTTCCGTAGACATCCTGCATGATCTGGGTGGCTTTTGCCCACATATCCGTTGCTGCATAACAGGTAACGGACATGACGGACACAATGAAAACGACCGCGAGAATCCTACAGAGGATCTTGCGGCCGGTATGGTGCAGGTGTTTTGATGTTTTTGTATTATGCATGCTCATAATTCGCCTCCTGTGCGGCAATGCATTGCTTCTCTCCGAACTTAAACTGCCCTACAATAACAATGGCACTACCGTAAAGATAGTGCCACATGGCTTGTAGATATAATTTTAAGTGTAATTATTATATCAGATACAGAAGTACCTGTCAAGAAAATGAATGAGTAAATATTGGGTAGTAGATAGGTAAGAGGTCTATCTTTTCTGTTATTTCGTTAATCCTCAATTAAATCAACAATGAAAACCTCATCTTTATTCTCGTCAAGCTGACGAGAATAACTGACAAGATAACAATTAAATGCTTTTGGTATTTTCAAAATAAATCATAAACATTTCCCGAACAGGAAAAACTAATTGTAAACTTATCTCGTCAATCTCGTCATACTCCTTGACAATATTGACGAGATAATGTATAATATGAGCAGATAAATATTTCGGAGGTCTCATAAATGATATATCGGGAAAGTGAAACAGTCGAATTGAAATCGGTCGTTGTTGATGATATTAAGAAAGAGGTTATCGCCTTTGCCAACAGCGACGGAGGCAAGCTCTATATAGGTGTATCGGATGATGGAACGATAATAGGTGTAAATAATGCTGACGAAGTGACCCAGCAAATCGCAAATATGATAAGGGATGCAATCAAGCCTGACATTACTATGTTCATCCATTACACAACCGAAGAAGAAAACGGGAAACAGCTCGTTGTTGCGGATATTCAGCGCGGAACGAACAGACCATACTACCTTGCCAAGAAGGGGCTCCGTCCCGAGGGTGTTTATGTCCGTCAGGGTACGTCCTCCGTTCCCGCCACTGACGCCGCCATCCGCCGGATGATAAAGGAAACGGATGGGGACAGCTTTGAAATGATGCGCTCGCTGGAACAGGAATTGACCTTTACGGATACCGCGAAGGAATTTACGAAAAGAAATCTGGAATTTGAGCAGCCGCAGAAACAAACCTTAAAACTCTACAACGGGGACGGCATTTTTACAAACCTTGCTTATCTGTTATCCGACCAATGCGCCCATACTGTGAAGGTCGCTGTTTTCCAAGGAACGGATCAGAGTATATTTAAGGACAGACGGGAATTTTCCGGTTCACTCCTTCGCCAGCTTAATGATGTTTATTCCTACATTGACCTTTCCAACTCCACACGAGCTACCTTTGAAGGTCTGCTCCGTATTGACACACGGGCATATCCCGAGGTCGCAGTCCGTGAGGCATTGCTAAACTCACTCGTACACAGAGATTATTCCTTCAGCGCAAGTACCCTTATCAGCATTTATACGGATCGCATTGAATTTGTATCCATTGGCGGTCTTATGCCGGGTATCGACATTGACGATATTATGATGGGCGTATCCGTTTGCCGCAATCCTCAGCTTGCCAACGTCTTTTACCGCTTGCAGCTTATCGAGGCCTACGGTACGGGTATGAAGAAGATCATCTCCGCATACGCAGGGATGAAGGTACAGCCTACGGTAGAAAAATCCAATAACGCTTTCAAAATCGTATTGCCTAATGTCACAGCGGAACCCGTACCGACTCCATCCGAGCCGAACACACAGGAGGAAGCCATTTTGCAGATTGCCGCCAAAAACAATGGCGTTACACGCGCCGATGTTGAAAAGGCTTTGTGTGTAAGCGGCTCCACTGCCTCCCGTCTGCTTCGCCGTATGGCGAAGGACGGACGTTTGGTACAAACCGGCGCTGCAAGGAACACAAAATATATCCTGCCGTGATACTGTTGCGGTTACCTAGAAAAAGAGCATAAAAAACAGGGAGTGCAACCCTCGGACGAGCCGAGGGATATGCTCCCTGTCTTGCTATGCAGGGAAAACCGCATTTCTCGCCTGCAAATAAATGTCAATGTCGTGATTGATGTACTGATGCCCTGTGGTATGGAGTACATCAAAAAACTCATGGATATACTCAAATACACCGTACTTCTCAAAAAGCTCGGATAACCTGTCTTGCCTGTCAGATCTTTGTATACCTTATAGCTTTCCATACAGAATACAGTGAACTGTGCTTCACTGCTCATATTTCATCCCCTCCTTATACATCGGGATAACAAATCGTACCGCTGTTCCATTCCTGTTCCAAAAGGGAGTAAAGCATAGGGGGTACTGTATTCCTTAACAATACGATGTATATCAAAGTGATAGGCTAAAAGAACCCAGCCGAAGCCGGGTTCTCATATCGCTTATTATTGTTCATTCTGTTCGCACACAGACCGATCGATCGCAAGCTCATGCATCTCCAGATTATAATGATACCCATCATAATCGTTATCGAGCCACGCAGAATACTTGCGTCCATCAAACTCTTCCACGAAATCGTCCTGGTGCATCCATTCAGACATAGAGCCGTCGCGCTTATCATCCCGAATCATCTGCTGCATTTTGGCTTTGGCTTTTCGCGGATCGGTATAGACAAATATATCTCTGCCGTATCCATTATCGCTGCACCATTCTTCAGTCAGCACATGAATGTTTGTGTCCTTGTATTCATTCTCCAGTGGGCGGATCATTTCCGGTGTCATAATCACCTGCTCCAGATTGATCTCATCCAACGACATTGGCTGACCATGCAATATCGAGAAACGCTCTACCAGACGTTCACACTCGCATCGGATCGCCGACAAATCGAAATCACAGTAGATGTCAACTGTGTCATTGTCGGGTTCCCTGTCCTCGCCATCGCGGATTTCGGTGATTGATCCGATAAGCCCTTCATAAGGTCCTTCATCCACAACAAACACCTCGCCGCCAATCCTGTAGGTATATCCATTGCAGATATACTGTTCATTCAGATTTGTTATAACCATAAATCTATCTCCTATTCATATTAGTATTTTTCCTCCATAGCAATATTATCAAACGCTCATTTGACAATCCTTCGTTTGATAATGCTATCGATCACGCAATCTTCTGCTGACCCCAGCGGATATGGAAGTGTCCTTCCTCATCCTGCTCTCG
>JAFQMO010000045.1 GCA_017414385.1 Clostridia bacterium | reverse complement strand
GAATCCGCCATATTCACCGAAATATCTTCCGCTATTTTCATCAAAACAGGCTTTCCAGCCGGAACCATTTTTAAAAATCATGATATAAACCTCCCGCTTACTCTGTTCGCCATATTCAAATTTTTCTAACAGTATTATATCAAACAAATGTGTAAATTTTCGCATAACATCTGTTCGCAAAATTCAAGTTTGTCTAATTGTTTGGTTGATTCTATCACATAGCTGCAATAGATACAAGAGCAGTCCCGGTAGGCGTTCCTGCCGGGACTAAAACTGTTTTATGGACACCCGCCATTTGCACGGGGCTTTGTTCTTGATATGGGATTTGATCATTCTGTGTCAGATCCTGTTGCAAAGGGGGCTGCACCGGGTGTTTTTGCTGCTTCTTCGCTGATGACACGGATCGTTTTGATAAACTGTCCGGCAAGGGGCTTGTCGTACTGATCGGTCGCAACGGAGGCGATCTTGTCAACGACATCAATACCTTCGATGACACGTCCAAAGGCTGCGTAATCACCGTCAAGCCGTGTTTCGGTCTGATGCATGATAAAGAACTGGGAGGAGGCGGAATTATAATTATTGCTGAGGCGCGCCATAGAAATGACGCCGCGCTCGTGCGAGATCAGATTCTGGACACCGTTGCTCTGAAATTCACCCTTGATGCATTTTTCCGATCCGCCGCTTCCCGTAGCCGTGGGATCACCTGCCTGGATCATAAATCCGTATATGACGCGGTGAAACTGAATACCTGCGTAGAAATCACGATTGCAGAGATCAACGAAATTTGCAACGGTGATCGGAGCGATTCCGGGGTAGAGCTCGAGCTTGATGTAGTCGCCGTTCTGCATATCGATCTCGACATAAACAATATCGCCAAGTCCTTCTGCAGGATTCTTGTTACAGGAGGAGAGCGTGAAGAGCAGCGCTGCAAGACAGAGCACAACTGCAAATATGGGGAACCATTTTCTTTGATTCATAATAGTATCCTTTCTTTTTTAATTGGTTTCACGTTTCCCTTATATTGTACCACGAAGGCATTTTTTTGTAAAGAGGTTTCCGCATTTTTGTTTGGATTGGTATCAATTCAGTGTACCTTGTTCTATTCGCAGATTCGTCTCCATAAAATGTGGCAAAGACCGAATACGTTGTTGGAAAGGACGGGAATGATCTGATGGAAAAAAGAGTAGATACCATCGTATTGTCGGATAAAGAAGGGAATGGCCTCTGTCGTGAGGTGTGGTTTCGTCCGGAGGGGACGCGGTATCCATCACAGGAAAACAGAGAAGCGCTGCAAAGCCGTTTGAGCTTGGAACGAGCTATGCAGAATAAAACGATTCTTGAGGGCAATGTGATCATGTGCGACCATGATTATACCCTATCGGTAGATCTCGGCTGTATGCGCGGGGTCATGTTTCGTGAAGAGGTACAATTGACGCCGGAGGGAGAGGCTGTCAGGGATATTGCAGTGATCACACGTGTCGGAAAAACGATTTGCTTTGTCATTGTCGGGTTTTCCCGTGATGAAAACGGAAACGAGTGTGCGATCCTTTCCCGAAAAGAAGCGCAGCGAATTTGTAAGGCAAATTTCCTTTCCAAGCTGCGTCCGGGTGATGTCATTCCTGCAAAGGTAACACATCTGGAGCATTTTGGTGCATTTGTTGACATCGGATGTGGGATTGTATCGCTGTTATCCATCGACTGCATCTCCGTTTCCAGAATTTCGCATCCGAAAGACCGCTTTTTCCCCGGAATGCAGATCTACGTTATTATCAAAAGCATTGACGGAGAGAGTGGCCGTATCTATGTTTCCCATAAGGAACTGCTTGGCACCTGGGAGGAAAATGCGGCGCAGTTTTCGCTTGGGCAAACAGTCACAGGGATCGTGCGGAGTATCGAGAATTACGGTGTTTTTGTAGAGCTTACCCCTAATCTTGCGGGACTTGCGGAGTATCGTGAGGACATTACTGTCGGACAGTTTGCAGCCGTCTATATCAAAAACATGATACCGGAGCGTATGAAAGTGAAGCTCGTTCTTGTCGATTCTTACCGCGGAGAAGGATATAACCGAAAATTGGAGTACTTTATCAGATCAGGACATTTGGACCGATGGGATTATTCTCCTGCCGTCTCTCAGCGGCGCGTTGAGACGGTCTTTGTCGAGGAAATGGTAAAATGACCCAAAAAAGGATGATCCGTTGGATCATCCTTTTTTATCGTTTTTCGTAATGACTATGGACAGAAGCGCATCTGTGTGATTTGGGACCTTTTCTTCCATGACAAGCGACAAAAGGTGCAACAACATTTGGCCGATTTGCTTGCCTCGCAGCCCGATTTGCTGCAGGTCGTTTCCATTGACAGCGAGTGCCGAAACGGAGATGACGTCCCCCTCTGCCAAAACATCCCGATACAATTGATATGCAGTCGTAAAAGCCGTATCTGCTTTTGGATGAAGCGCATGGAAGACGGTGAGATAGTCCGAAGCATCATTTGCGCTGACACGGGATAAAAGATATCGCATAGAGATGCGCTCTTGTGGAGGAGGATCTTGCATGAGCGAACGTAAGCGTTGAATACCTTCGACTGTTTTACTTGGAAAGGGAAGCGCGGAAAGAAGAGAATCCCAGGCATACTCCTCTTGCGCTGCGCAAAAATACAGAAACACAAACAACCGTGTTATATAAGAATCGCAAGCGTAGAAGGCACGTCTTTCCTCTTTTTCAAACACAGAAGAGGACGAGATCGGCAAAAAGACCGAGATGACATCCAAAAACGCTGATAGGATCACTGCTGCCGATTGTCCGCAAAGGAGCTTTTGGAATTCGGAATGGATCCGCTCCTTTGATACATATGACAGCTGGGGTGCACAGTCTCGTAGCGCAGAGGCCGTTTCTTCTTCGACGGTGAAGCCGAGTGTTGAGGAAAAACGGAGTGCACGCAGGATTCGGAGCGCATCCTCAGAAAAGCGCTGATTCGGATCACCCACACAGCGGAGCGTTTTTGACTGCAGGTCGCCCATGCCGTCAAAATAATCAACGATCCCGCGATCCGGATGATAAGCAATCGCGTTGACAGTAAAATCGCGGCGCCGACAATCATCCAAAAGTGTCGCAGAAAAGGAAACCGTGCGCGGACGGCGATGATCATCGTAGGCGACATCCTGTCGATAGGTCGTGATCTCGACGGGATTGTGATCCAAAAGTACTGTGACGGTTCCGAACCGGATCCCTGTTTCTTTGCAGGGAATATCGGGAAATAATGCTAAAACCTCCTCCGGACGTGCAGATGTACACATATCCCAATCATGCGGTACGACACCGCGGAGCAGATCTCTGACACACCCGCCGACACAGTATACCTCATAGCCGGCATTGTCAAATCGATGAATGATCGATTGGATATGCCGAGGCAAAGTGATGGTGGGGAAGGGATCGATTGGATGAACCATAGGATTATTTCAGATGCTTTCCGTTTTCGATCATGAACACACCGTATCCGCTGCCGTTTTTACCTTGTGTTTCAATCAGATACTTCTTGTAATAACGCTGCACGGAGGTCGTTTCAGGGAGGGATTCGAAATCGCGCAGATCATAATCAAAGCCGTAAATACGCCAAAGATCGCCAGTACTGCGATGCTCGTGGGAGTGAATGATCGAGAAATCGTTCATAAACCCAATAATGTTGGATGTTTCAGGCAGACACTTGTAATGACCAGGATACAGAAGCCAGGAGTCACATACAAAAACATGATGCTCGTAATCGCTGAAGAACTTGATAGCACGTTCATAGGAATCTCTGCGTGCCTCTTCTGTCATCGAGCCGCCCTCGGGAATGTGAACAGAGAGAACACGATCCCCTTTCTTGACGATGTGATCGCCGATACGAATGTCAGCAGACTCGAATGTAGTAGGCTCATACTGGAATCTGCCAAGGCGGTAGATGGCTTGGCGCAATGTGCAATCGATCCAGCCGGTCTCCAGAAGACCGATGTCCTTGCGATCCTTTTCGCAGGTAAGCTCCCAGACGACGATATCGGTCATGGAATCAAAGAAGATCGAAGGATCAATGTGACGATCGAGATAATGGTAATAGGTTTCCTTTCCAAGGAACAGGTAGATCACAAGATTTGCAAGATGATCCGGAATTTCAAGATCACGACAGATTTTATTGAGCTTTTCGTCAAAATGCCTGTCAGCAAAGTATGCATATGTGAGATCGTCTAAGGTCTTTTTGGAAAGCTTTTCTGCAACGGGAAGAATCTTCTCAACAGCACGCTCGGGCATTTTGATCTTCGGGAGCAGCTGAAGGAGATATGCCATATACTCAGTTTCGGGTGTCGGAAGCTTGAAAAGGAGCTTACGGACAGCAGCTTCGGTGCCGTTAACCTTCAGTGCGGGCTTATGTGCATCTGAGGGGAAGAAGATTGCAAAATCATCCTTCGCGAGAACAACACTCTGACTGCAGCAAGCATTGTGATAGAACGCAGTGTCCTTTGCGGGATCGTAATCATCTCCGTCGGAAACATGAATCGCATCTGTGTATGCAATTGCTTCGGTACCGCTGACGATGTACTGCAGATCGATATGGTCGCGGTGTGTTTCAAAGGGAGCATCATCCTTTGTAGCATAACTGCTGACAGTTACATAAACGCCGCCGCCGATCTCATATCTGCCTTCTGCAATACTTGCTGCATCATTGCGTGAGAGAAAATCTTCAATTGCTTTGATACTGGGAACGAGCGATTCGTAGTTTTTGAGATTTCTGATGTTGTCGAAAATCATATTAGGACCTCCATATATTAAATGATTTATATTGTGTGGTTTTTAGTTCGAACCAAAAGGTGGAACCGTGCGTCAGGGGACCGGTGCTGGTTTCGATGCCGAATGGAGCGTTGTGCATTTGCAGAATATTTTTTACGATAGAAAGTCCGAGACCGGTTCCTACAACAGCACGTTTATGCGCTTTGTTTTCCTTGTAGTAACGATCCCAAATGTAGGGAAGGTTTTCCTCGGAGATGCCGGGCCCCGTATCGATGATCGAAATACGGACGATGTGGTCCATCTGACCGCTTTGTGAGGGGTGAAGCGTTTGTCTGATACAAACGACCTTGTCCTCTCCCGTGTAAGTAATTGCGTTATTGACGAGATTATAGATGACCTGCTCGATCTTCGGACGGTCTGCGTATACATATACATCATCATGACATTCAAAATGAATCTTGTATCCGTCATTTTCCTTGAGCTTTTGATAACGCAGATTGATCGAGTTGAGACAATCTGTGAGAGAAAACGTCTCTTGCTTGAGTGTCACTGCGCCGGTTTGCAGCTTGGAGAGATCAAGCAGATCATTTACAAGCGAGGTAAGACGGTTTCCTTCATCGATGATGACCTGAACGTTGTCGGGGGTGTTTTCATCGGGTAGGTCACGCATGACCTCTGCATAACCTGTGATCATCGTAAGAGGAGTACGCAGATCATGGGATACATTTGCGATCAGCTCGCGTCGGAAGCCCTCGACCTTGGATAGCTCGGCTGCGGCGTAGTTGAGTGTGTCGCGAAGCTCAGAGATTTCGCGATACCCCTCTCCTTCGAATGTCGTTGCATAATCTCCCTGTGCCAACTGCTTTGCGGCACTGTTGATCTTGATGATGGGAAATGAGATCTTACGTGAAAGGATGAACGCCATGATGATCGCAGCAACGATAAAGATGCAGCCGATGATCACGATCTCAAACTGAAGCGTTTGAACGGTAGAGTTGATCGGTACAATGTCAGAATGGATCACGATGTAATATCCGACATTGTTGATTGTCATGTGTTCGATATAGAGTGTTGAGGAGATACCCTCCTGATGGGCTTCCTGATACGTATAGGGGGTATATAATTGTGTGGTGCTGTCTTGCGTAACGTTCTGGAAATAAACGGACTTGGACTGTCGTATCGTTTGAAGAAAACGAATACGGGAAAGCTCGGATAGAAAGCTGGAATCGGTGGAATGAACAAAACACTCCCTGTTGTAGTATCCAACATAACAGATACCGCTTAAGGCACGAAAGAGCGTTCGACAATTATCGTCCAAAACGGCAACACAAATGTGGTTGGATTCCGCAAGCTCGATGGCTTTGGTTTTCCATTTTGTCTGATAGATCGTTGAGGTCATCGTGCTCTTCAATGCTTCCGCTGCATGAAATGTTTCGTTCCTCTTGATGTTACGGTAAATATCTCCCAAAAAGACGATTTGGAATAACCATAAGGTTACCAAAAGCGCAGTAATAAAAATTGCAAAATAAAGGACCAATTTCCAAAGAATACCGACTTGCTGTGCTTTTTTTCGTTTCATGAAAAACCGCTTGCTCATCCTTCGAATCTATAACCCACACCGCGCAGTGTTACAATGAATCTGGCGTAATCACCAAGACTCTTGCGCAGGAGCTTGATGTGTGTGTCAAGTGTCCTGTCATCGCCGTAAAAGTCGTATCCCCATACATCACAGATCAGCTTTTCTCTGGTCAAGGCAACACCTCTGTTTTTGACCAAATAGAAAAACAACTCGTACTCTTTAGGGGTCATGTCCACGGTTTTTCCGTCAATATAAACGAGGCGTGCGGTAAAATCGACGGTCAATCCTTCAAAGGAGACGGTATCCCGTTCCTGCTTCTTTTCCGTCTGTGTTGCGCGTTTTATGACGGCGCTTGCACGCATCATCAATTCCTTGGCAGAGAAGGGCTTATCTACATAATCGTCTGCACCGACCTCAAAGCCGTGAATATGATCATATTCCTCGCCGCGTGCCGAAAGCACGATGATCGGTGTGTTTTGTGTCTTGCGGATCTCCTTACAAGCAGAGAAACCGTCTAAAAACGGCATCATAATATCCATGATGACAATATCATAATGATTTTTTCGGCATTTTTCAACGGCATCCATGCCGTCTGCGGATTCTTCTACCTCGTATCCCTCAAAAATTGCATACTTTTTAATGAGTTCACGGATTTTTTCTTCATCATCGACGATCAACATGCGGTATGCCTTATCCATATTAGGCTCCTTTCTAAGTTGAAGATGTTTTGGGAAAAAGGTGAGATCACAGTCTATTTTTTTGGATTTTGTACAGTCAGAGAAGAGAGCGGGTTTGACTGCATTGCCTTCTGCATAGACTCATCGGATATATGTGTATAGATCTGTGTTGTGTTGAGCTGTTCGTGACCGAGGATGTCCTTGAGGACACGGATGTCAACATTTCCGCTTCGGTACATCAGTGTTGCTGCTGTGTGTCGAAGCTTATGCGTTGAGAGCTTTTTATGAGAAAGACCTGCAGCATCAAGATACTTATAGACGACGTGCTGTACTGTTTTCTGACTGATGCGCTGATTTCTGCGTGTACTGAGAAAGAGAACGTTCTTATCCTCTTTTTTGATGCGATCCGCCATCGCGGCGCGCTTGGGAAGATACGCTTGCAGAGCATCACGGCAAGCATCATTGAGGTAGATCACACGCTCCTTATTGCCCTTACCGATAACACGCATGGACTGCATAGCGGGATCGATGTCTGTAAGATTGATCCCGACAAGCTCGGAGAGACGGATGCCGCAATTGAGAAAGATCGTTACCATTGCGTAATCACGTTCCCTTGTGGGACTGTCTGTATCGGAGAGAATGGCGTTGAGAAAGTCAACACATTCATCCAGTGTCATATATTTGGGTAATCGCTGAGAGGCCTTCGGTGATTCAATATCACGGACCGGGTTGACATCAAGGATTCGTTCACTGACGGTCAGATACTTGTAAAAGGATTTGAGTGCCGAAAGCTTCCTTGCACGGGCACAGACTTGATTTCCGCGTTCATTTACAAGATAATTGAATACCATGAAGATATCGGATCGCGTGACACCGCGAAGAAAATCTGCATCCAAATCGTCGATATCGATCTCCTCAAGCGGAAGCTCCATGGAAAACTTCAATTTCTTGTATACACGGAAAAAAAGACGAAGATCGGAAAGATAATCTTCGATTGTGGAAGGGGACCGCCCTTGGATGACTGTTTTATAGGTTGCAAATTGCTGAAGCAATGGGGGATAGACCGAGATATCAATCGGACGGTAGTCTGCCATTGTAATCACCATTCCTTCCTTAATAACAGTGAAAGTATCAACAGGACTATTCTAACATACTATTATATAAAATTTTGGGGAATTTCATGGATAAAATGTAAATTTTTTGACCAAGTTGCAAACACACGGATAAAAGCCTTGATTTGTTCACGATATTTTTGTAGAATATAGTTGTGAAATTATGTAAACACGTGGATAATCTCTGCGGTAAGGAAAGGACACGGATATTTTATGCTTCAGTTTCTAAAGCAAAATTCTTATACGATTGTAAAATGTATTCTCAATCAGATCGCGATTGCAATGCTTGGCCTGATGGTCGCCTTTGCAACGGCACGAAATGAAACGTTTCTGTTGATCGGCAGTCTGTTTTCCATTGCGTTCTATTTGTATTTGATGTACTATATGTTTTGGGAGATCGGCGGAAAGGATCGTATTTATGAGGATTCGGATAAAAAAACAAAAACACCGCTGCGCGCATTTTGGATCTGTCTGATTGCAAATATTCCGAATATCGTTTTGGCGGTTCTTGTCATTGCGACACGTCCGTTTGCCGAAACCTCAGAGATTGCTGCCAATACGTATTTTATCAGCAATATTCTCTCACGCGCGCTGCACGGTATGTACGTTGGTTTGATCCAGCTCTACAGTCCATACAATCCGATCGGTCTGTTCCTTGTGATCCTGCCTGCACCGATCATTTCACAAATTGCTTATATGTTCGGAAATCGGAATTTCCGTATTCTCGGTCTGTTCGGAATCAAACAGAATCTTCGGGACGAGCTGCGGTAATTGCTTTTTTTGAATGCGGTGTCACTGATTTGTGGCACCCGTATTTTTGTGTATTTCCCCGGTTGCGCATAATTGGACGGATCTCTCACATACATTGATATATATCAGTTTTCTGCGGAGGGATCATGGTAGTGAAAAAATACTCGGTCGGACTGCGGTGTGCGTCGTATTTGGTGAGCTTTGCCGTGGTCGTATGTTCATTTTTTGCGGTACTGTATTTTTCGGATCGGAGTATACCGTTACGGACGGGAGCTGTCTTAACGGATGCACCGGCACCGGTTGCATTGCTGCCGACGGTGGTCATCGATGCCGGGCATGGCGGGGAAGATGGAGGTGCTGTCAGTGCGGACGGTGTTGCCGAGAAAACGCTCAATTTGTCTGTGGCGCTGCAGCTTGGTGATATGCTCTCTGCTTCCGGTGTCGAGGTGATCTATACAAGAACCGAGGATGACGGTCTTTATACAGGGGCAACACAGGGACACCGGAAAATGACAGATCTGAAAAACCGTCTCGCGATTGCTTCTGCACATCCGGATGCGGTTTTGGTTTCGATCCATATGAATACCTTTTCGCAGGCGCAATACCGCGGAATGCAGGTTTTTTATTCACCGAACAACGAAGAGAGCGAGCGCCTTGCGGAGCTGATCCGTCAGAAGAACAGCACTTATCTTCAAAAGGATAATACGCGCAGCATCAAGTGTGCGGATGATTCGATTTATCTCATGCGCAGATGTACACAAACGGGTGTCCTTATAGAATGCGGATTTCTTTCAAATGTAGAAGAGGCACGGCGACTGCGCGATCCTGTGTACCGTGAAAAAATGGCTGCTGTCATTTGTGCGGCAATACTTGAATTTCTTTCCGTGCAATAAATAAATTTCATTATGAGTGATTCGGCAAAGGATGGTGAATAACAGATATGAAAACGTCAAAAAGTCTGTTTGTTTGTACCGAATGTGAATACAAATCAACAAAGTGGATGGGGAAGTGTCCTTCTTGCGGCGCGTGGAATTCTCTTGAAGAACAGGAGCAGTATCTTGCCGAAACGGCGGCAGTCGGAAAGGCTGCGGCACGTCACGCGTTGTTTTCCTCTGTGGTTGACGGAGGCTCTGATGCAATACCGTTCGATTCTCTTGAAATACCGGAATATATGCGTTCCGAGACAGGACTTGGTGAGCTTGACCGTGTCCTCGGCGGGGGACTTGTCCTCGGATCGGTCGTGCTGTTGTCCGGTGAACCGGGTATTGGTAAGTCAACGATGCTGATGCAAATATCGGCAACGCTCGGACAGCATAAAAAGGTGCTGTATGTATCGGGCGAAGAATCGCAGGGGCAGCTTAAGCTTCGTGCGAAGCGTCTGAACGTCAGCGGTGCGCAGCTTTATCTTTGTATTGAAACGAACGTACGCAACATTTTGCGTCAGACAGAGAAGCTGAAGCCCGATGTCTTGATCGTGGACTCCATTCAGACCATCTATAATGACGAGATCAATTCAGCGCCGGGAAGTGTTACGCAGGTCAAGGAGGCGGCAATGGCGCTGATCCATAAGGCGAAGAACGACGGGATCTCCGTGCTTCTTGTCGGCCATGTCAATAAGGAGGGCGGTATTGCGGGTCCGAAGGTGCTCGAGCATATGGTGGATGCTGTTGTCTATTTTGAAGGTGAACGTCAGCAGACATACCGCATCATACGTGCGATTAAAAACCGTTACGGCTCGACCAATGAGATCGGTGTATTTGAGATGACGGATCGCGGTCTTCTTGAGGTCGAGAATCCGTCTGAGATGCTGCTGTCGGGACGTCCGCAGGGCGTTTCAGGAAACTGCGCGGTTTGTGTGATCGAGGGGTCACGTCCGATCGTTGCTGAAATACAGGCGCTTGTGACGCAGACCTTTTTTCCCGCTCCCCGAAGAAGCTCGACCGGTATCGATTATAACCGATTGCAGATGATCCTTGCCGTGCTGGAAAAACGGCTTGGACTGCGTTTTTCCGCCAATGATGCCTATTTGAATGTTATCGGCGGTCTAAGGCTGGACGAGCCCGCAGCTGACCTTGCAGTTGCTCTCGCACTCATATCCTCAATCAAGGACAAGGTTCTTCCTGACGATCTTGTTGCGATCGGAGAGGTCGGCCTTGCAGGTGAGTGTCGTGCCGTCGGCGGTATTGAACAGCGTATCAGAGAATGTGCGCGTCTTGGTTTTAAGCGTATTGTGATCCCAAAGAAAAATGCCGAAATGAAATCCTTGAAGATCTCGGGCGTCGATCTGTTCCCGATCGGCAGTATTTATGAAACATTAAGCTTTTTTGCTTGATGCTCTCTTTCCGATTTTTGACGGAAGATCCGAAACGTCGAAAGCAGGAAGAATCACGTGAACGGACAGCTTTTGCAGAGTTGTTATCTGTTTTTTTATAACGATTGGCGCTCTGAACACATTTCAAGTGTCAAAGAAAGGGTCGGCTTTCGTAATGGAAAGCCATGGTGATTAGGATGTCAAATATACTTTCAGAGCTTCAGCCAAAGGCAGTGTTTGCTTTTTTTGAGGAGATCTGTCAGATCCCGCACCCCTCTTATCATGAGGAGAAGCTGGCTGCATACCTTTGTGATTTTGCGCGCGCACGCGGGCTTTCTTTCCGTGTGGATGCGCTTCATAATGTACTCATCAAAAAACCTGCAACGGCGGAATATGAAGACGCAGAAACCGTTATGCTTCAAGGCCATACCGATATGGTGGCACAGAAACGTGCTGACAGCGAACACGATTTTCTTCGGGATCCGCTCAAGCTTGTCATCGAAGACGGATGGATCCGTGCTGACGGTACTACACTCGGCGGCGATGACGGGATCGCGGTTGCGATGATGCTTGCGATCCTTGATGACGACACACTTGTGCATCCTGCGCTTGAGTGCTTGTTTACGGTTCAGGAGGAGGTCGGTCTCTGCGGTGCCGCAGGCTTTGATTACAGTGATATCGAAGCAAGCCTACTTTTTAATTTGGACAGTGAGGATGAGGGGGTCGGTACAGTCAGCTGTGCCGGCGGTATCCGTGTGGATATGAAGCGTCCCGTGAGCTATGAGAAAAAAATGACCCGTTATGCAACTGTTTGCATTTCGGGACTGAAGGGGGGACACTCCGGCGCAGAGATCCATATGCCGCGTGCCAATGCACACCGTGTTGTCGGCTCGATTTTGAGTGCGCTTTCCGAGACTGTTTCCTTCCGTCTTTCCTCTCTTTTGGGTGGAAATATGGACAATGCCATCCCGCGTGATTGTACAGCGGTCATTGCATATGAAGCACAGGATGAGAGTGCTCTGCATCAGACCTTGGATATGCTCTGTCAGACAAAGCAGGCGCTTCTTTCACACGCGGATGCGGAGACAGGCTGTATTACGGCAAGTTACGATGCAGGCGAGATCCCTGTGATGACAGCGGAGGATACCCGTTCTGTGCTGGGGATTCTGTGCATGAGCGTGAACGGTATTGTGACAATGTGTGAGGATATGCCTTCGCTTGTAGAGTCTTCCTGCAACATGGGAATCCTCTGCTCGGACGATCATGCGGTGAATTTCGGTTTCCTTGCGCGCGCTTCGGTTGAAGAACGTAAAGAGGAGATCCGCGTATTGCTTGCGATGTGTGCAAAGCAATTCGGTGCATCGATCGAATATTCTGGTTCTTATCCCGGATGGGCATATGATAAAAATTCCCTTGCAGCCGCACGGTACTGTAAGGTTTACAAGCGATTGTACGGAAGGGAGCCGCGAATCGAAGCAATTCATGCCGGATTGGAATGCGGTCTTATGAAGCATGCTGTTCCGAATATTGATCCGATCTCGATCGGTCCTGACATGAAGGACATTCATACACCGCAGGAGCGGATTTCCATTGAGTCCGTCGCTCGTGTCTATGAAACTGTTTGTGAAATGCTGAAGGAAAAATAATCCGGTGGGGTGTTGTACTCAAATGCAACATCCCAATACAATACCTTTTATCATTCTCCTTTTGTGTCCCTTTTTGGAGCTGTGCAGCTGAAAACGTGAAAACGCTGTATTCGAATATATCGATGAGTCCGGGGCTGTTACAAGTAAAAAGCTTGTAACAGCCCCTTTCCTATTGTTGTCCGGTGATATCGCTGAAAAACGGATCAGAGAAGAATACAGATCAGTCCACCCGCGCCCTCGTTGATGATACGCTCGATCGTTTCCCCGATCTTGTGCCGCGCATCCTCAGGCATATGACTGAGCTTGCTGTTCAGTCCGTCGCTTACGAGCTCATGCAGAGATTTTCCGAGCATATTTGTGGACCAAAGCTTTGTGGGATCCTCCTCGAACTCGTGAAGGAGGAAACGGACCATTTCCTCGGATTGTTGTTCTGTCCCGACGATCGGTGCAACCTCTGCCTCAATGTTGGCTCTGATCATATGGATGGATGGTGCAGAGGCCTTCAGACGGATTCCGTAGCTGCCGTTTTGACGAACGATTTCCGGCTCCTCCAGCTTGAGTTCTGTAACATCGGGCATGACGATGCCGTAGCCATGATCGTGAACAGACATCAGTGCACCCTCGATCCGCTCGTATTTTTTCTTTGTTTCTATGAGAGAGGATAAGAGCTCGAACAGTTCAGCGTCCGATTGAATGCTGCACCCGGTTTCCTCCCCAAGGATATTGTAAAACAGATCCTCCGGAAAGGTCAACGAGAGTGTGGAGTGGCCTTGCCCGGGTTCGGATGACGATAGGGACATTGCTGCAATGTATTCGTTGCGTTCCGATGCGCGCGAAAAGACAGCAGCCACCTCTCCGATCTTGTGTACCTCTTCTGCGAGATCCATGACAGTTTGCCGTAAGGCCTCTTTGATACGGTGGCCTGCGGGGAGGGTGGAGACCCATGTCGGACAATGAATACCGATGCTGCGGATCGGAAATTCCTCGAGTGCAAGGGCGAGAATATGACGGATATCCTCGTTGTCCATTTCTGCACAGGAAACGAGTGCGACCGGTGCGCCGTATTCCTTTTCCATCTGTAAACCGAGTGCCTGTGCAGCAGGTGCATCGGGATGTGCAGAATTGAGAACGATAACGAACGGCTTTCCGTGCGCCTTTAATTCTTCCACGATCTGTTTTTCCGCATCAATGTATGCATCACGTGGCAGATCTCCAATCGTACCGTCCGTACAAACGAGGATACCGATCGTCGAATGCTCACAGATGACCTTGCGTGTTCCGATCTCCGCTGCCTGGTCAAATGGGATCGGGGCATCTGACCACGGTGTTTGTACCATCCTCGGCGCGTCATTTTCATAGTTACCGATCGCGCCGGGAATGATATATCCTACACAGTCAATCATACGTACCTTCATGGATGTGATGCTGCCTTCGGCATCCTGAAGCTGAACCTCTGCCGCCTCATCGGGAATGAATTTCGGCTCAGTCGTCATGACGGTTTTTCCACCTGCGCTTTGCGGAAGCTCATCCCTTGCGCGTATGCGATCGGACTCCTGTATAATGGACGGGATCACGAGTGTCTCCATAAAACGTTTGATGAAGGTCGATTTTCCTGTCCGGACCGGTCCGACAACGCCGAGATAAATTTGTCCGCCTGTTCGGACGGCAATATCATGGTAAATGGATCGTTCTGCCATATCATGCATCCTTTCGTCTTCAAATCATTTTGAATTGCTTGTGACAACGGAAAATGTGGTATCTGTCTGTGTTTGTATTATATATATTGACACAGCTCGCGGAATAGAACAAGAAAATAAGGTTGACAGGCGTACTCAAATATGGTATAATTTATGTGATATAAGCACCGTTTTTAAGCGTGCTCTTAACTGAGAACACAGTCGGATATCCGGCGAAAGGAATGCTGATATGATAACGACGGAGAATACAAAGAATTTACATGCAGCTTCTCTTGAGAGAAAAACAAAGATTATCTGCACGATCGGTCCCGCATCTGAATCCGAAGCGGTTTTGAGTGCGATGATCGATGCGGGTATGGATGTTGCACGTCTTAATTTTTCGCATGGAACACACGAGGATCATTTGAAAAAGGTTTTGTCGATCCGTAAGCTCCGCAAGGAAAAGAACCGTTCCATTGCACTTTTGATGGATACCAAGGGGCCCGAGGTTCGCATCAAAACGTTTGTCAATGGCTTTGTTGATCTTGCCGTCGGTTCGCGCTTTACGTTGTGCACATACGATGTGGAGGGAGATGAGACACACGTATCCGTAACGTATGATAAGCTTCCCGAGGATATCCATATCGGATCGCGGATTTTGGTTGATGACGGAAACATTGAGCTTGTGGTCCGTGAATATACGAAGCAGGAGATCCACTGTGAGGTTCTGCATGGAGGAAGGGTTTCTAACCGTAAGGGTGTGAATCTGCCCGGCGTGCAGCTTTCCATGCCGTTCTTGTCGGAACGTGATCGCGCGGATATCCGTTTTTGCGTGGAAAACGATTTTGACTTTATTGCGGCTTCCTTTACACAGTGTGCCGATGATATTCTGCAGATTCGTCATGAGCTTGAGCAATATGGGTCTAAGGATATCCGAATCATTGCAAAGATCGAGAACGCTGCCGGTGTTGAGCATATGGATGAAATCCTGAATGCGGCTGACGGTATTATGGTTGCACGCGGTGATATGGGCGTTGAGATCCCGATGGAAGAGATTCCAATCATCCAGAAAACACTGATCGCAAAATGTTATAATGCAGGAAAACAGGTCATTACCGCAACACAGATGTTGGAGAGCATGACACACAATCCGCGTCCGACACGTGCGGAGATCACCGACGTTGCAAATGCGATTTATGATGGAACAAGCGCGATTATGCTATCGGGAGAAACTGCAGCGGGACAGTATCCCGTTGAAGCGGTGCTGATGATGGCGAAGATTGCAGTACGCACAGAAAGCGAGCTTGATTATAAAAAGCAGTTTGCAGAACGAAAGAGTGACGGATTTTCGAATGTAACCGGTGCGATCTCTCATGCGACCTGTACAACTGCACATGATTTGAACGCAGCGGCAATCATTACCGTTACAAAGTCGGGTGTGACCGCACGCATGATCAGCAAGTACCGTCCGGAAACGCCGATTATCGGCTGTGCAACGACGGAAAAGGTTTGCCGTCATATGAATATGTCGTGGGGTGTTACGCCGCTTCTGATCGAGGAAAAGGAGAATACGGACGATCTCTTCCATCATGCAGTAGACAGTGCTTTTGCTGCGGGACTTGTTCATTATGGTGATCTTGTTGTGATTACCGCAGGAATTCCGATCGGTGTGTCGGGAACCACCAATATGCTGAAGGTTCAGATCGTCGGTGACGTGCTTGCAACGGGTACGGGACTTGTGGACCGAAAGATCTGCGGTTCTCTGTGTGTTTGTAAAACGGCAGAGGAGGCATTTGAAATGTTCCGTGACGGAGAGGTTTTGGTAGTCCCCGAGACCGATAATCGCTTGTTGCCGCTTCTGCGCCGTGCTTCGGGTATTATTTGTGAGATGCCGGGCGTTGATTCTCACGCCGCAATTGCCGGAATGACACTTGATATTCCGGTCATTGTCGGTGCGACAGGGGCGACACGGATTTTGAAGAGCGGTACGGCAGTTACGGTTGACGGAAAAAGAGGACTTGTTTTTACGGGCAACATTGTTTTGAATCAGATGGAAGATGACGTAAAAATTACAGAATAATTCAAGAATTGGCAACAAATTATTTGTTTATTCTGCGTGAGGATATGGTAAAATATTATACGTAGCTTCATGCAGTGATAACGAAACAATAATCATCAAAGGGGAAATATCAGAAGTGATCATTCAGTTGGAAGAAGCGATACACCGGCTTGAGGACATCCGTGTCGATGTTCATGAGCTTGGCGGTACGCTCCATATTGAGGAATTGGAGCGGGAACTTGAAAATCTTGAGGCACAGACCTCAGAGGGCGATTTCTGGAACGATTCGAAGCGTTCTGCGAAGATATTGAAGGAAATCAAGGCACGAAAGAGCACAGTTGAAGATTTTCGTAAGCTGGAAGCAGATATCGAGGATGCCATTACATTGGCAGAGATGGCAATTGAAGAGCAGGATGAAAGCGTTTGCGCGGAGGTTGCTTCCGAGGTAGAGAGAATCGTCAAGGAGGAGGACCGGATTCGTATTGAGGTTCTTCTGTGCGGTGAGTATGATCGTAACAATGCAATTCTTTCTTTCCACCCGGGTGCAGGCGGTACAGAGGCTCAGGATTGGGCTTCCATGCTTTACCGTATGTATAACAGATGGGCAGAGCGCGCAGGCTTTACCGTTAAGCTGCTTGATTGGTTGGACGGCGACGAGGCGGGACTTAAGAGTGCGACGATCCTTGTGGAGGGTAACAATGCATATGGATATCTGAAGAGCGAAAACGGTGTGCACCGATTGGTGCGTGTTTCTCCGTTCGATGCGTCCGGCAGACGCCAGACCTCGTTTGCATCAGTAGAGGTAATGCCTGAGCTCGATGACAGTGTTGAAATTGAGATCAATGAAGCTGATCTTGAAATCACGGCGCATCGTTCCTCCGGTGCGGGCGGTCAGCATATCAACAAGACGGACTCTGCGATCCGAATCCTTCATAAGCCGACCGGTATTGTTGTCGGATGTCAAACAGAACGCAGCCAGCTGCAGAATAAGGAAACAGCGATGCGTATGCTGAAGGCAAAGCTGGTTGAGATCAAGGAACGTGAAAACCTTGACCGTATCGAGGATATTCAGGGCGAGAAAGCGAAGATTGAATGGGGCGCACAGATCCGTTCGTATGTATTTATGCCGTATACGTTGGTCAAGGATACACGCACCGCTTGCGAGACCGCTGATGTCGATGGCGTTATGAATGGTGACATCGATGATTTTATCAATGCATATTTGAAAATGAATGCCAATAAATAAGGCATTTGAATAAACCAATCAAAGAGAAGGAGAATTATTATGAAAAAGTACAGATTCCATATCGGTCTTACATTGCTTGTTCAGTCCGCATCCTTTGTCGTTTTGTTCTTCATGCTTTACAAAAAGAAGAAGAGCCTTGCAGGAACATTCCTTGCACTTTCTGCAATTGGCGGAATCGCCGGCGCTTACCTTGTCCTGAAGGAAGCAAAGAGTGAGGTCGAAGCTTGTGAGCAGGCTGCACGCGATGCTTATGAATATGAGGGCTGCGATGAAAGTCTTTGCAATGGCTGCTTTGGCGATTGCGAAGAATGCGGCATGCTGCTCGACGAGGACGATGATTCCTGCGAGATTACTGTCGAGGAATATGTTGAAGATGAGGGGGAGGATACCGAAGCTTCTCCTGAGGTTGACCTTGAAGAAGAGGTCGTAGAAGAAGAGCCTGCTGAAGATATCTTTACCGAGACAGTAGAAGATACACTCTCTTGATCTTCATTGATTGATAAAAAGGGAAGTGCGAACATTCCTTTTTGGGAAGAGTGAATCGGATTTTGGAATTTCAATCCCTGTGGCACGAGATCGTGCTGCGGGGATATTTTTTTGTGGAGCGGCGATCTGTAATGAATGGGGAACAGAGACCGAACTTTGTTATTTTTGAATGTGTAACGTTACATTTCTAAAATTTATATAAAAAAATTAAAAATATTTTTCAAAGGTGTTTAGAAAACCTTGACAAAACGAAAAACGCGCGGTATAATTACTATGCTTTGAAAAAGTTTTTTTAGAAATTCAAAACAGCATCCGTGATTTTTTTCGAAAGGTTTAGGGATTTACATTGGAACGCATCAATCTGAGCAGTATCAAAAAAGAAAGTGTAAAAGCAATCTTTGGCGCTATCACGGGGAAGGATCATATCAGCCGTGCGGAAATTGCGGAGATAACAGGCCTTTCCTTGATGACAGTCGGCAAAGTTGTTGATGCGTTTTTGGAAAGAAAGGTCGTAATCCAATCCAAGGAAGTCAAAAACGCTGCCGGACGCCGCGCCGGACTCGTTCGCTTGAATACCGATAAGTTCTTTCTGATTTTGGATGTTACCTCGAAAAATATGTCGATGGTCGTCATGGATATCGCATTGAATATTGTCGATCGTATTAGTTACGAGTATAACCCGGAATTCTACTATGACGAGAATCTGTATATCTTCATGAAAAATGTAAAGATATACACGCTGCGGAATTTGAAAATGGAGAATTCGATCGGCATCGGCGTTGTACTGCCGGGGAACTATGTACCTGAAAAGGATATCATTGACGAGACGAGAATTCCCGAGCAGGCATCGACGCATATCAAATCGATCATTGAAAATGTATTGCGTTATCCTGTTGATGCTCTGGAAAAGGATGTATTGATGGCGGCTGCATCGAATCTTGCCGATCTTCGTCAGGAGGAGCTGCGCAGTGTCGTATATGTAGGAATCGGCGAAACCATCTCCGGCGTGTTGCTGTGCGATGGACGTATCTTAAACGGACGAAATGCCTATGCGGGCGATATCGGTAAGATGATGACCGATTCCGGCCGCAGTCTCTGTGATCTTTTTGCGGAAAGAGGACTTCGAGAGGATACTCTGTATGCAATTACGACGGCGATTGCCTATGAGATTCTACTGTTGGATCCAAACATCGTTTTGATAGAAAACTGTACGGATCAAAAGCTTGGACGCTTCCGCGAGATTCTGGAGAAGCGTGTATGCTCGCTTTGCGGAATTACGGCGGACAAGCTTCCCGATATTCGATTGCTCGAAACAGGTATCCGTCATGCATACAGGGGAATTGCTATCCATATGCGTAGTGAGTGGATTCAAAAAACAACCGAATAAACTCTATTTATAAAATGCATTTAATAATAGAGTGAGAAGAATAGGGCGTACGTGGATCTTTGCTTTTTCTATATATAAACAGGGGAAATACGTATGTGACCTTTTTCCGTTCATAAAATATTTACATAAAAAAATCGCATAGCGATTGTCAAAATGACAAAGATATGGTATAATATTTAGGATTTCGGGTATCTCTTGCAGTTATACGAGGTGGGCCGAAATTGTCCCCGAATATCAGGACAGTCCTCTGCGACGCTCTGCATGAATGTCCGTTGTTGAACAGGAGGAGCTTATCATGGATATGATTAAGGCTTTTACAAGTGAGCAGTTGAAGAAGGAAGTACCGGTTATCAACATCGGTGATACCGTACGTATCCACAACAAGATCAAGGAAGGCGCAAGAGAGAGAATTCAGTTGTTCGAAGGCGTTGTAATCGCAAAGAAGAACGGCGGCATCTCTGAAACCTTCACAGTCAGACGTATCGCTTATGGTGTTGGTGTCGAGAAGACATTCCCAATCCATAGCCCGAATGTTGTCAAGGTTGACATTGTCCGTTCCGGTAAGGTTAGACGTGCAAAGCTGTACTACGTTCGTGACAGAGTCGGTAAGGCTGCAAAGATCAAGGAAAACATCTGATTCCAAAAACAAACGGCCCTGTATAACGGAGAATCCCGTTCTATAGGGTTTTTTGTTTTTCATAAACAAAACAAAAAGTAATTTTATAAGAAACGTTTTGTGTATAGCGGTACCAATAATTCGATATACACAGATATAATGAAAAGATGGAAAAAAATGAGAAGATCGGTATCGACAAAGATGCCGGAGAAATCATTGCGCGGAAAAATTTAGGACAGAAGGTGCGTCAGAGGCGACGGGAGCTGCATATGACACAGGCTGAGGTGTGCGGTGACTTTATTACGCGCAATATGCTCAGCCGTATTGAACGCGGTGCCATCAATCCTTCGCTGACAACGCTTCGTTTTTTGATAGAACGTCTTCGGATTCCGGCGGGGTATCTTTTATCGGATGACGAGGATCTCTCCACCCTCCATGAGCAAGAATTGCGGGAGGCGATCCGCGAGTCCTTCAGAGCAGGTGATTATGACCGCGTATTGGAATTGTGTGATGCGTACAGAATTTACGATGACGAAGCATGCTTGATGCTCTGTATCTGTGCGCTTTCCGCAGCAAAGGATGCGTATGTTGACGGGGCAGTTCAAGAAGCGCTTCGGATGCTGGATCTTGCGATGGTCTATTCGGATAAAACGATCTATCCGACGGATGTACAAAAAGCGGAGGTCCATTTGTATCGTTCTATTTTTTCCGTTATATCGGATCGTGATCCCAAAGATTGCCTTGCGGGATATGCTTCGATTGCAGAAGATCTTGCGGAAAGGGAACGGTATACCATTCATCGTTTTTTGTTTCTGCTTGACTGTGGTGACGACGATGCGGCTTTTGCCTTCGTACGGGAGATCCCTTTTCGGAATATGCTGTACCGGGATATGATTCAAGCGTGGATTTGTGCTGCAAGAGGTGAAAATACCGAGGCTGTACACCTGTTTTCTGTGATTATCGATGGGGACACAGAGCAAAAATTCCGACAGGATCCCTTTTTATATTACCGCTGTGTCGGAAAGCTGGAATCGCTTGCGGCGGAAGCGGGTGATTATCGCATTGCATATCGATGTGCTACCGAAAAACAAAGGTTTGAAAGAATGTATAAAGAACCATTCCGTGTCATGCAGAATTCTGTTTTGACCGAAAAGGATGAAAATGAGGAGATTTAAGATGAAACAATCTGTTTTTTTGCCGACCGATATTCTTCTGCCTCGCCTTCGAGACGAGGAATCGATGCGTCGTTGGAGCGTTGTTGCGTGTGATCAGTATACATCCGAGCCCGAGTATTGGGAGGGGGTTGAGCGGATCGTCGGAGAAGCGCCTTCCACGCTGCGTATTACTTATCCCGAGCTGTATCTCAATGCACCGGATAAAGCGGCTCGTATTGAAAAGATCGGAAAAATCATGCAGGTATATGCGTCGGAAACGCTCTGTGTTGTCCCTGAGACGATGATCTACATTGAGCGCACGATGAAGAACGGTACTGTTCGCCACGGTATCGTCGGCGCATTCGACCTTGAGGAATATAGCTATGAAAAGGGCTCTCAGTCTGCAATCAGGGCAACGGAAGGAACCGTTCTTTCCCGTATTCCGCCGCGTGTACAGATCCGTAAGGATGCGATCCTGGAAACACCGCATGTTATGGTCTTGATCGACGATAAAGAAAACCGTGTGATGTCTGCCGCTGAGGTATGCAAGGAGAAAGGCGCTCCCTGCTACGATTTTGACTTGATGCAGGATGGCGGAAGACTCCGCGGTTGGGTAATGACAGCAGAGGAGATCTGTTCTGTAGATGAGGCAATTGCCGCGCTCTCCTGTCCGACACGTTTTTTTGAAACTTACCATACAGACAAGGCTCCGCTTGTTTTTGCGGTCGGAGACGGTAATCATTCGCTTGCAACCGCAAAGGCCTGTTACGAGGCACTGAAGGCTGAGATCGGAGCAGAGGCTGCCAAGGCACATCCTGCTCGTTATGCACTTGCGGAGCTCGTTAATCTTCATGATGATGCATTGGAATTTGAACCGATCTACCGTGTGGTGTTCGGTGTCAATGCAGACGATGTTTTGAAAGAAATGCAGAATACATATCCGTCTATGCTTATCACTGAGACAGCAGACCATACGAATGAGATTCCCACAGTGGCTGATGCACACGTGTTCCGTATGATGGCGGGCGATAAGGAATGGATCCTTTCGGTGGCAGATCCGAAGACACAGCTTCCGGTCGGAACCCTGCAGTCTTTTTTGGATGATTATCTTGCATCCCATCCCGATGCTGAGGTGGATTATATCCATGGTATGCAGTCTACGAGAACGCTTGCCAAAAAGGAGTACGCGGTTGGTTTTCTGTTTGAGGGAATGAAGAAGGATGCGCTTTACCGTACTGTTATTTTTGATGGCGCTCTCCCCAGAAAAACATTTTCCATGGGAGAAGCAGACGAAAAACGTTACTATTTGGAGTGCCGCCGTATTCGTCCTTGAGCGATTATATTGAATTAGAAAATCCGCCTTTGCTTACAAAGGCGGATTTTTGTTTTCCATTTATGGAAGCTGTTCTTTTTCGGTGATATACTGTGCGGTAAAGATGGCCGCTTTTTCTGTTACGGTATAATAGTATATCGTACTTCCGTAACCGATCTTGTTGTCGATGCCTGCATTATATGATTCAAATGACAAGGATTCACGGATGGCATTGACATTGGCAATGGAAATATTCGAATCATAAGCCTTGAGCATGATAAGAAAGAAATATGCAAAGGAAGAATAATCAAGATCCTCAATATTCTCATCAAATGAGAGCTTCAGTACGGCACTTTTCATGAGCCCTGTAAACGGATCTGCTGTCATTGTCAAGGAAAGGCGGTCACGTATCTTCACAGACGTGATCGTTTCATCTCTTATTTGCTCTTGTGACAATGCACCGAAATCCTCTGCTGCCAGGTCATTGATGTTGGAAAGAAACTGTGCGGGTGACATGGTGATCATCAGTCTGTTGCAGGAGGAGAGGGATGCGGTGGCGATACACAGGAGCAATAAGACGCAGACTGTTATACAGCGCTTTGCTGCATCACGACGTATCATAGCGATCATTCCGGCATGATACGGATGAGGGATACTGCTTCACCGATTGTGGAAAGTGCATCCTTCAACTCGGATTCGGTCGTCTGCGGTGTTACAAAGGAGAGGACAGATGCATAGGCATCACTGTTTGTCAGGATCTCGACACCAGGATATACCGATCGGATCTGCTCGCATGCAGCATCATATGTGGCATCAATACGGACACGGACGAGGAATGCATAGGGAAGTGTTTGCTGGGCAACCAGCTCATCAGCGGAAACGCTTGTCCAATCAGGAACAAAGATCTCTGCATCCTTGTGCGCGATGATGTCGATAATATCGGAAACAACGGCGCTGGCAGTCGGAAGATTACCTGCACCTCGACCGTAAAACATGACATCACCGACGGCATTGCCGCGAACGAGGATGCTGTTAAAGACGTCATCTACACCGGAGAGTGGATTGTCGTGGGGGATGACGTGTGGAGCGACGAGCATAAAGACACCCGATGCAGGGTCAGAGGGATCGACCAGGCCGGTACGGCCGATCAGCTTGATCACGCCTCCGTACGCCTCGGCGTTGGCTACATCCTCGCCGGTAATTGCGGTAATCCCTTCGGTATGAACACCATTGGGAGAGAAGAGCTTTCCGAATGCGAGTGCGGAGAGAATACAGATCTTTCTGCAGGAGTCAATGCCTTCGACATCTGCTGCGGGGTTACGCTCTGCGTATCCCTTTTGCTGTGCTTCCGCAAGTGCCTCCTCAAAGGATTTTGATGCTTGAATCATCTGTGTGAGAATATAATTTGTGGTGCCGTTGAGAATACCGTCGACCTCTGTCAGTTCATTTGCTGCAAGACAGGAGCTGATGGGGCGAATGACGGGAATGCCGCCGCCGACGCTTGCCTCAAACAAATAGCGGACATGATGCTCCTTTGCGATACGCAGCAGCTCAGCGCCAAAGGTCGCAACAACCTCCTTATTGGAGGTAACGACATGCTTGCCTGCTTCCAGTGCTGCACGAGTGTAATCGTATGCGGGATGGGAGCCGCCCATCATTTCTGCAACGACGGTTACCTCGGGGTCGGCAAGAATGGTATTGATATCGTGAACGACACGTCCGCCGAGCGGATGGTCGGGAAAATCGCGAAGGTCAAGTATATATTTGATATTGATGTGCTCGCCTGTTTTGCGGGCAATGGTGTCGTTGTTCTGAGAAATGACCTCGGCAACACCGCCGCCGACGACACCGAGACCGAGAAGTGCAATATTTGTCATGGAAATTCTCCTTTAGAGAGTTAGTATGAGTAGAGAGTTGGTATGAGAAAAAGCGCAGAGACTCAGAGGTCTCTGCGTCCTTCAATCGCACGGAAAAGTGTAACCTCATCCGCATAGTCAATATCTCCGCCGACAGGAACACCGTAAGCAAGACGGCTGATTCGAATGCCAAGCGGCTTTATAAGCTTGGATAAATAAACAGCGGTCGTTTCTCCCTCGATATTGGGGTTTGTTGCAAGGAGAATCTCCTTGATATTGCCGTCCGACAGCCGTGCAATCAGCTCGCGGATCGTGAGCGCATCGGGACCGATACCATCCATGGGGGAAAGGGCACCGTGAAGCACGTGATAAAGGCCGTTGTATTCCTTGACACGCTCCAATGCCATGACGGCCTTGGAATCCTCTACAACACAGATGATAGAGTGATCACGCTTAAGATCCGAACAAACGGAGCAGACCTCCGAATCGCTGATATTCTGACAGATCCTGCATCGCCGGATCTTTTGTTTAGCATCCAAAATTGCTTGCGCAAAGGCCTGCGCGTCTTCCTCGGGACCTTCCAGCACGGAAAATGCGAGTCGGACAGCGGTCTTATGTCCAATTCCGGGCAAACGTTCAAATTGTTCGATCAGCTTTTCAAGCGGAAGGATGTATCCTGCCATAGAACAGTGATCAGAAGAGGTTGGGGATGCTGAGACCGCCGGTGATCTTGTTCATTTCCTCAGCGGTAACATTTTCAACGGTTTTGATTGCTTCATTGATGCCGGCAGTCAAAACGTCGGTAAGCGTATCAATATCGTCGGGATCAACGATCTCAGGCTTGATATCGATGGAGAGAATCTCCTTTTTGCCGTTGATTTTGATGGTGACAACGCCACCGCCCGCAGAAACCTCGTATTCTTTTTTGTCAATCTCTTCCTGGAGTGCGGTCATGTCCTCCTGCATTTGCTGAGCCTGCTTGATCATAGCGTTCATGTTCTGGGGACCGCCGCCCATGCCCTTGGGTAATCTTGCTTTCATGTTCATTGTCCTTTCTTATGATGCATACTGCATGATATTATATGAATCAGGGAAGACGGTATATCAATACCGCCGCCCTCTGTGCGCTGAGTCAGTTTACAGCTTCTTTGTCGGGATCTGCAGCGTGATCGATGAGATCATCGATCTTTTCATAGCCGTCAGTATCGGCCTTTTCAGTGCAGGAGAAGACCAGGTCGGCCTCGGTGTATCTGGTTTCACCGCAAACGATATTGATGGCATCTGTGATCATCTTCATACGCTGCGGATCAACGCGAATGAGGTTGATATAAAAGAGATTCGGTGCATACAGATGGAACTTTTTGTCGCTGTCACAGGTATATGCACGGAATTGATGCAGAAAAGAGGAGAGAATTGCATCATGACGCTCGATCTTGCTAACAGCGTCTTGCCATGCACGGAAGGAACGAAGTGTCTTTTTTTCAGACGGCTCTGCGGTGATGTCCACTTGTGCGGACGGTGACGGAGCAGCAGTCTCGTGCTTTTTTTGCTTTGCACTTGTTTCTGCTTTCGGTGTATCATCGGTTACTGCAGTGAGGGTGGCAGCTTCTGTGTGAACAGGTGCCGCCTCGGATGCACTGGGGTCCGGCGTGTTTACCTGAGATGCTGCGGCAAAGCCACCGAGCGCAACTCGGTCCTCAAGATCAGCAAGACGTGAAAGTATCGCTGCAGTAGAGGTATCGACCTCGGGACGGCACATACGGATCAGCGCCATCTCGGCGGTAACTCTTGTCGGTACGTTGTTTTTTTGCAGTGTCTGCAGTGTTTCGTCCAGAATACGGATATGGTACAGCAGCGTTTCATTCGAAAGCTGTCGTGCAAGCTGTGCAGGGATCATTCGCTGCTTTTCCGGAAGCTCAATGAGTGATGACGGATCGGGAAGGGAACGGATGACGAGCATATCGCGGTAGAAGGAAATGAGCGATTGCCAAAAAACGGAGATGTCGCGCGCTTCCTTGTAAATGTGGTCAACTGAAAGAAATAACGTCGGCAGATCGCGTTCGATGACTGCACGGACGATAGCAGCGGTCTCTTCAAGAGGACTTGTGCCGAGCAACGCAGCGGCTGTCCTTTCATCGATGGATTGCTGTGCTTCACCCGATGCAGCCGCACACAGCTCGAGCATACCGATCGCGTCACGCATACCTCCGGAGGCAAGCTTTGCGATCAGATGGAGTGCATCATCCTCGACGGGAATCTGCTCGTTTTGCGCAATGAAGCGCAGACGATCAACGATACAGTCTTTATCGATCCTGCGGAAATCAAAGCGCTGACAACGTGAGAGAATGGTGGCGGGGATCTTGTGCAGCTCTGTTGTTGCGAGAATAAATACGATATGAGCCGGTGGCTCCTCGAGTGTCTTCAAAAGTGCATTGAACGCAGACACGGAGAGCATGTGGACCTCGTCAATGATGAAAACACGCTTTTTGCATTCGGATGGCGCGTAGGCTACATCCTCGCGGATATCGCGGATATGATCGACACCGTTGTTGGATGCCGCATCCATCTCGATGACATCGGTAATGGCACCGGAAAGGATCCCCGCACAAACAGGACACTTACCGCAGGGATTCCCGTTTATGGGAGACTCGCAGTTGAGGGCACGTGCCAAGATCTTTGCGCACGTGGTTTTACCGGTACCGCGTGAGCCGCAGAACAGATAGGCATGGGAGGTTTTGTTCTGTGCAACCTGATATTTCAGAATGGTGGTCACGTGGTCTTGACCGCATACATCGTCAAACGTCTCGGGACGCCACTTACGATATAAAGTCCGATGCATGTACACCCCTCCTCAAAAATAAAAACAAGATACAAAATGAGACCATACACCCCAAATTCGATTTCGTCTTATGCACGTTTTTACAGAAACAACCTCCGGACAGGCACCCTTGCAACACACCGAAACATCTGCTTAATGCTGCTTGGTCCCCCACCTGACATGGTTCACAGCATTCGATTGCGCAAGACCCGTCTTTCATCAATTGTCTGATTGCAAAGCGGACCACACAAGCCCAAACCTCATAAAAGGAAACCACCCCTGCTATAGCGGATTGCAGGTACAAGGCACCGCTAACGCCCCGGCTGGTATGGCCTTATTTCATATCTTGTCGGATTCTCCATACTATTATAACAGAACTTTTTCGTTTTTGCAAGAGGAAATCAACAGTTTTCATAAAATTTACACATGGATAACAAATATTTGACGAAACCCCTTTCAAAAAAAGTAAAAATGTGATATAATGATTTCGTTATTTTGGTGTGTCGACAGCAAAGACATGCGTAAGAGAGGTGAGCGGTCATAAACGAGGAGATCATATTCTGCGTTGAGACCTTTTGTGCGGAAGAGAGTGAGCGAGCAGGTGCATGGCTTGCAGAATATCTTCTAGCGCAGGAGAAATCCGATGCTTTTGTGGCAATGTATGGTGATCTTGGTGCGGGGAAAACGGCGTTTGTACGCGGAGCTGCCTCTGTGATCGTGCCGGGTGCGTATGTACAGAGTCCGACCTATACGATTGTCAATGAGTATCGCGGTGCAAACGGTTTTTTGCTTCACTTCGATATGTACCGTATCGATGATGAGGATTCCCTTGATTCGATCGGTTATTGGGATTATCTTGCACGTGGCGGATATCTCTTTGTGGAATGGAGCGAGAAGATCCCGTATGCATTGCCGGACAAATATTACCGTGTGGACATTCAAAAGGATCCGTGTGATGATGCGAAACGAACGGTATCGGTTGAATATATTTGTACGGAGAGCGCCTCTATTTGATTATGTAAGAAAGGACGTACGCGGCCTATCTGTCCGCATACGCAATCGAATATGAAAATACTTGCTATAGATACAACCGCAATCACGGCTGCGGCAGCATTGACTGAGGATGACATGCCGATCGGTACCGCGCAGCATAACGGCACACTGACACATTCCGAAACGATGCTTACCATGATCGACCAGATCCTGACACGTGCACGGCTCACGCCGGAGGAGATCGATATGCTTGCGGTGTCGGCAGGCCCGGGATCCTTTACCGGGGTACGTATCGGCGTGTCGCTCATCAAAGGGTTATCGTTCGGACGAAATATTCCGTGCGTTCCCGTGTCAACGCTGAGAGTGCTTGCACAGAACCTGTATCCTGCCGCACAGATGGGCGATGTGCCGTTTTATGCGTGTCCCGTTATGGACGCACGCAGAAATCAGCTCTATACGGCACT
>JAFQMO010000044.1 GCA_017414385.1 Clostridia bacterium | reverse complement strand
GCTTCAGACGCGTATGGCCGAAACGGAAGCCGTTGTCGGATATATTCTGATCGATAATCTTGACGAAACCCTGCAGTATATGCAGGAGCAATACAGAATGGTCACCGTTCAGGTCGAAAGCCTGCTCAGCAAGTGGATGAGCGAATGCAACGGCTTGATCAAGGAGTATGAGCGCAACAAATTTCTTGTAATGTTTGAAGCAAGGTATCTGAAGGATATGGTGGACAAGCATTTCCCCATCATGGACACGGTTCACGAGATCCGTATCGGTGAAAGCAATACTCCTGTCACGATTTCTTTGGGTATCGCCCACATAGAAGGTACGCTTTCGCAAAAAGAAGAAGCGGCACATGCTGCCCTGGACCTCGCATTACAGCGCGGCGGAGACCAAGTCGTTTACAAGACCGACAACGGTACTGAGTTCTACGGCGGCAGAACAAAATCCGTCCAGAAGCGTACCAAGGTGCGTTCTCGCGTATTTGCAGGAGAGCTTGCTGCATTGATTGCAAAGTCCTCCAATGTATTGATTATGGGACATCGATTTGCTGACCATGACTCGATCGGAGCCTGTATCGGTATCTACAAATTCACAGAATTTTGCGGCGTTCGTGCAAATGTCGTCGTAAACAAAGAGGATCCCAATATCCGTGTTTGTCTGGATCGGTTCTTCAAAGATACCGCATATTCCGAGACATTTGTCGAAAGCGCTGCTGCCCTTGATCTCATCACCTCCGAGACGCTGCTCATCATATGTGACGTTTCCAATCCGTTAAATTTCGAGGCACCCGAGCTTTACGAGAATGTCAAAAACACGGTCATCATCGATCACCACCGAAAGACCGGCGATTTCAAGTACAAGCCGCTTTTGACCTATATCGAGCCCTCTGCCTCCTCCGCATCCGAGCTTGTTTCGGAAATGCTGGAGCAAAGCATTCCGCTCGGCGCTCTTCCCAAGGAGGAAGCGGATCTGCTTCTCTCCGGTATCCTTCTTGATACCAATCAGTTCACACGAAACACCGGTGTTCGTACATTCAGCGCCGCACTGTATCTGCGAAGCGAGGGTGCGAGTCCGTCGGATGCGAAAATGCTGTTCCGTACCTCTCTTGATGATTTCGTACGCGAGGCGAAGTTCGCCTCCAATGTTATCATATACCGTGACATCATCTCGATCGCGGTCCGTGACGGAGACGGTACTACAGGAGACGACCGAATTGCTGCCGCAAAGGCTGCTGACAGCCTTCTTGCCGTAAACGGTGTAATGGCCTCCTTTGCGCTCGTCCGTTTGGACGACACAGTTCACATCTCTGCCCGCTCACAAGGCAATCTTAATGTTCAGTTGATACTCGAGCGTCTTCGCGGCGGCGGTCATTACGATGTAGCGGGTGCTCAGGTATCCGGACATTCGATGGAAGAGGTCTTGGTAATGCTCAAGGAAGCCATTGACGCGTACCTCAGCGACATCTCCGAGGACTTCTGATCTCTCATCTTCTCTGTTTTCAATACATGGAAAACACTGTGACCGATATTGCGGCGGCGATATCGATTGCATATTACCATTTAAGAAAGGACTTCCGCCGAAAAAAGATTCATATGAAGGTAGTATTATTACAGGATGTAAAAGGACAGGGTAAAAAAGGCGATCTGATCAATGTTTCCGACGGATACGCACGAAACTTCCTTTTTCCAAAAAAGCTCGCAGCAGTTGCAGATGCTCAGGTCCTCAATGAGCTGAAGGGCAAAGAGGATGCACGTCTGCATAAGATCGAGGTCGAAAAGCAGACCGCAAAGGAAACAGCAGAAAAGCTGGCTGCAGTCTCCGTTAAGGTAACCGCAGGTGCCGGTACCGACGGTAAGATCTATGGTTCTGTCACTGCAAAGGACATTGCCGAGGCTTTGGCAAAGCAGCACAACATCACCATCGATAAAAGAAAGCTTCAGATCAACGATCCCATCAAGTCCTTTGGCACACATATCATCGATATCAAGCTCTATACTGACATCGTCGGTAAGGTGACCGTCGTTGTAACAGAAGCAAAATAAACCATACGCGGAAAGGAGATGTGTCATCTTGGCAGAAACCGGTGATAATTTTATCCGTCGTCTCCCCTTTTCTCTTGAAGCAGAACAATCCGTCCTTGGATCAATACTGATCGATCCGGAAAAATTCACAGAAATTGCTTCTTTGATCAAGCACGACGATTTTTATCTGTCCGAGCATAAGGAAATATATCTTGCAATGCAGGATCTTTTCCTGCAGAACCGCGAGATCGACCTTGTTACATTGATCAACACGATGGTCAGCCGCGGCATTTACGATGAGGAAAAATCCAAGAGTTATATCCGTTTGATCACGCAGGTCGTTCCGTCCGCACAAAACGTGATGGATTATGCAAAGATCGTCAAGGAAAAAAGTCTGCTCCGTCAGTTGATTGCCGCATCCGAGGACATTCAGGAAAACGCATATGTAGAACAAGGAAACGTATCCGATATTCTCGATCACGCAGAGCAATCCATCTTCTCCATTGCACAGAACAATGAAACCAAAGGCTTTGTGCATGTCAAGGATGTTTTGATCCAAACCTATGACCATCTGCACCAGCTTGTCAATAATAAAAAGGAAGCCATCGGTACACCCACCGGTTATTCTGATCTTGATCACGTGCTTGTCGGTATGGGAAAAAGCGATCTGATCCTGGTCGGTGCGCGTCCCGGTATGGGAAAAACCTCCTTCTGTCTCAATATTGCGACCAATGTCGCAAAATCCACAAAAAAATCCGTTTGTATCTTTTCCCTGGAAATGTCAAACGAGCAGCTTGTTTCCCGTATGCTCTCAAGCGAAGCGCTGGTCGATTCGCATTCCTTGCGTTCCGGCGAGCTTTCAAATGAAGATTGGGGTAAGCTTGCGCAGGCAGCTGCGATGCTTTCCGAATGTGACATTTATATTGACGATACAACAGGCATCACCGTTACGGGCATGAAAGCAAAGCTTCGTCGGGTGAAAAACCTTGGACTAGTCGTTATCGACTATCTTCAGCTGATGCAAAGTGACAGGCGTATCGAAAACCGTGTACAGGAGGTCGGTGAGATCTCCCGTAACCTCAAGATCCTTGCAAAAGAGCTCATGGTTCCCGTTATCGTCTGCGCACAGCTTTCCCGTGGTCCAGAATCGAGAACAGACAAGCGTCCTATGCTGTCTGACCTTCGTGACTCCGGTGCGATCGAGCAGGATGCCGATGTCGTAATGTTTCTTTACCGTGATGAATATTATGTTTCCGATCCGGAAAAAGCGAATACAGCAGAATGTATTATTGCCAAAAACAGACATGGTTCAACTGATACTGTAACAATGGGATGGCAAGGACAGTTTACTCGTTTTTATTCACGTGACATCAACAGACAGGAGCCGAGTTCATGACCGAATCCCTCCATATGCTCCCTGCCACTGTGCTTGAGGACCTGCAAGCCTGCGGACTCCCCACATCACAGTCGCATCTTTTGGTTGCATTCTCCGGCGGTGCAGACTCCACAGCGCTTCTTCATATGATGAAAACACTGTCAGATGCACAAAAAACGCCGTTTGCAGTTTCCGCCTTTCATGTCGATCACGGGATCCGCGGTGATGAAGCAAAGCGCGATGCGTTATTCTGTGCTGATTTTTGCAAAAAACACGCCATTCCGCTGACAAGTAAGGCTGTCGACATACCGAAGCTGGCCAAGGAATCCGGACGTTCCCTTGAGGAGGAGGCGCGCCTGACAAGATACCGTCTTCTTTCTGCGCATATCGATGCGCATCCCGAGATCACCCACCTTCTGACAGCACATCACGCAGACGATCAAGCGGAGACCGTGCTTTTCCGTATGCTGCGCGGTACCTCTCCAAAAGGATTGTGCGGGATCCCAATCATGCGTCAATTTCAGACGGAAAAACGCGAGATCCCCCTCATTCGTCCTCTCCTCCGCTTAAAAAAGGAGCAGATACTTTCCTACTGCGAGAATCACGGGATTTCCTATGTCATAGACAGCACAAATCTGACTGAGGATGCATCGCGTAACCTGATCAGGAATGTCCTTCTTCCCTCTGCGAAGCAGATTAACCCTGCATTTTCGGATGCGTTGATTCGGCTTTCTGCGTCAGCTGCTGCCGATGAAGCTTTTTTCCGGGAAGCCACCTCCTCATTTTTGCAGGCCAATCTCGTAAATGATCAAATCTTGCCCCTTTCAAAGCTCAGAGAACTGCACACAGCACTTCTTTCCCGTGTGCTCGCAGCCTTTTATGCGAGGGTCGTCCCCAATTATCATGATTTACAATTAACCTCCGCACATTTGAATGCGATGATGCACCTTCTCAGCTCAGATTCTTCTGCAGGACAACGTACACATTGCTTGCCCGGAGAATATTATTTTCATGTTTTTCCGTTTGAAGACTGCTGTATGATCACATCCGTATGCAATGCGGTGTGCAAAGCATCGCCTGTTTCAGATCCCATTCTTCCAAAAATCGGCGTCCCACAACGATTATATAATGGCGACATCTGTCTTTTACATGATTTTTCGGAAGAATCAGAAAAAAAACTCATAGATTTGAAAAATATTTACAAATTATTTATATCAACACACATAAATTTTGATAAACTAATAGGTAGTATTTTTATACGTCATCGTACCGATAACGAAAACGATCGTTATTTCTGCGGCGGTCACACAAAAACAGTCAAGGATGCGCTCAGCGAGCATAAGGTTCCGATTATGAAGCGCTCGGATATCCCTCTGTTTTGTGATGCAAGCGGAATATTTTATGTTCCGTACTGCGGTATCCGTGATGACGTGAATCCCCGGTTTTCTGAAAAAACTCCCAATATTTTGGGTATTTATTATTTTCCAGACAACGAAAGGAATGACAAAAGTCATGAATCAGGATGTTGAACGTATTCTCATCGACGAAGAAGAGATCAATCAGATCATCACAAGGATCGCAGCAGAGATCGACCGCGATTATGCCAATTCCAATAAACGACTTCTTCTGTTGTGTATTCTGAAAGGATCTGTCGTTTTCATGGGTGAACTCATGAAAAAAATTACTGTGCCCGTCGAAATCGATTTCATGAAGGTTTCTTCTTATGCAAACGGCTCCAAAACCTCAGGTTCCGTCAATATCATCCTCGATATTCTGCGTAAGGATCTGAATGAATGTGATATTCTCATCGTTGAAGATATCGTCGATTCCGGCAGAACACTTTCTTATTTGACCGAATACCTTAAGCTCAAGGGCGCACAAAGTGTTAAAACGGTAACTCTGCTCGATAAGCCCTCGAGACGTGAGGTTGAATTCACGCCCGATTATTGCGGAAGAGAGATTCCCGATTTCTTTGTTGTCGGGTACGGTCTTGACTACGCAGAAAAGTACCGCGCACTTCCCTATGTCGGTATTTTGAAGCCTTCTGTCTATAACACCTGATCCCCTATTGTTTTTTCGGACAGCGGCCGCGAAAAAACGAGATCTAACTCCAGCCGCTGAGATTGGATGGAACTATGAAGAACAGCCTCAAGGTCATTCTTTTCTACGTTTCTTTGATCGCGATCATCATTATTGCATCCTCGGTCGTGTTCGATACCGTAGAAAAAGAAGCTACTCTGTATAGTGACATTGTTCGCTATTTCAAAGAAGAACAAGTGGACGCATTCCTCTTGACCTCCGATAATGAGCTTCAACTCAAGCTCAAGGACGGAACACAGCTCGCGTTCCAGTTAAGAAACTATGAGACCTATACAACACACTTTGCGCAGATTGCGGAAGACCAGTATATGGAAGGTATCATTTCCGATTATGACATCGAACCCCCTACGACGTACCCCTGGTGGTTGAGTCTTCTTCCGTATCTGTTGGTCATCATTTTCTTCGTTGCTATGTGGATCTATGTTATGCGTCAAGCATCCGGTAAGGGCGGTAACAAGATCGCCGGCTTCGGGAAAGCACGTGTCAAGCTCGGATCCGATGAAAAGAAGAGAGTCTATTTCTCCGATGTTGCCGGCGCCGATGAAGAAAAGGAAGAGCTTCGGGAGATCGTCGATTTCCTGCGCGATCCCGCAAAGTTTACAAAGCTCGGTGCAAAGATCCCTCACGGCGTTCTTCTTGTCGGCCCTCCCGGTACCGGTAAAACGTTGCTTGCCAAGGCTGTTGCAGGAGAAGCAAATGCTCCCTTCTATTCCATCTCCGGATCTGATTTCGTTGAGATGTATGTCGGTGTTGGTGCTTCCCGTGTACGAGACCTTTTTGAGACGGCAAAAAAGAATCCCGCGGCAATTATCTTTATTGATGAGATCGATGCTGTCGGACGTCACAGAGGTGCCGGTTTGGGAGGCGGTCATGATGAGCGCGAGCAGACACTCAACCAGCTGCTCGTTGAAATGGATGGCTTCGGCGGAAACGATGGCGTGATCGTCATCGCGGCAACCAACCGTCCCGATATTCTTGATCCCGCGCTTCTCCGCCCGGGACGCTTCGACCGTCATATCACGGTTGGTTATCCGGATATGCAGGGACGCGAGGATATTCTCAAGGTTCATGCAAAAGGAAAACCCTTTGAAAAGGACGTAAATCTGCGTGAGGTCGCCCAAACAACCGTCGGCTTCACAGGTGCTGATCTTGCCAACCTGCTGAACGAAGCTGCGCTTTTGGCAGCAAGAAAAGGAAAGCACTTGATTGGCAAAAATGACATCGAGGAAGCGACAATCAAAATCATTGTCGGTCCTCAAAAGAGAGGAAAGAAGCGCAGCGAGCACGACATCAAATTGACTGCATACCATGAAGCAGGTCATGCCGTTTGTACCAAGCTTCTCCCCACACAGGATCCCGTTACACAGATTTCCATCATCCAAAGCGGACGTGCAGGCGGGTATACGCTCTCTCCTCCTGTGGAAGATAAGTCCTATATGTCTAAGCTTGCAATGGAAGAAGAGATCGTTTCCCTGCTCGGCGGGCGCGTTGCAGAGCAGCTCATTTTCGGAGACATCTCGACCGGCGCTTCCAACGATATTCAGCGTGCAACCAATATGGCACGCAGCATGGTTACCCGTTACGGAATGAGTGAAAAGCTCGGCCCGATCGTATACGGCTCCGAGCACTCCTCCGAT
>JAFQMO010000043.1 GCA_017414385.1 Clostridia bacterium | reverse complement strand
TAAAAAAAATCTGTTTTCTTATTTTATCACGATAAGTGACCGGTGACAGTGATAAGAAAAGGGACAGGATGAATATTGGAGGATGTCGATCGATCGTGAAAGGAAACACTTCTTTCCATATTCAAAAGTTTACAAATTATTTGTAGGAAATTTCTCATAACCGCTTGTGAAAAAACACAGGATGTGATATAATCATATGTATTCATACACCATTTTTCAAAAGCGTGTATATTGGGCTTCTTGCGTTTGGGTATTGGAGCGTACTGCTTGAAAAGCAAGCGGCAGATAGCACGAAAATACATAGAAATTATGAGAAATACAGTATTATCAAAGGAGTACAGACATATATGAAACTTGGTATCGTAGGATTACCGAATGTCGGTAAATCCACTCTGTTCAATGCAATTACAGATGCGGGCGCGGAATGTGCCAACTATCCGTTCTGCACCATTGAGCCGAATGTCGGCATTGTTGCCGTTCCGGATCACCGCCTGGATAAGCTTGCTGAGATACACAATCCCAATAAGAAGACTCCTGCAGTCATCGAGTTTGTTGATATTGCAGGCCTTGTAAAGGGAGCCGCACAGGGCGAGGGCCTTGGCAATAAATTTCTGTCTCATATCCGCGAGGTAGATGCGATCGTACATGTTGTTCGCTGCTTTGAGGACACGAATATCATCCATGTGGAGGGACGCATCGATCCCATCTCCGATGTCGAGATCATCAATATGGAGCTGATCCTTTCCGATATTGAGATCCTTGACAGACGCATCGACCGTGTTACAAAGGCAATGAAGGGCGACAAGACGCTTGCAGGAGAGCTTGCACTTCTGAATCGTATTCATGACGTTCTTTCCGAGGGCAAGACCGCAAGAACGATCGAGTTTACCGAGGACGAGCTTGCAATGCTTGACGATGTCCCGCTACTTTCGATGAAGCCGGTGATCTATGCGGCAAATATCTCCGAAAACGATGTCGGCTCCGATCTTGACGGTCATCCGTTCTTTACTAAGCTGAAGGCGTATGCAGACGAGGAGCATTCCGGTATTCTGCCCATCTGTGCATCGATCGAATCGGAAATTGCTCAGCTCGCAGACGAGGATAAGGCAGCGTTTCTTGAGGACCTCGGAATTGAGGAGAGCGGCCTTGATAAGCTGATCAAGGAAAGCTATGCGCTGCTCGGTTTGATCAGCTTCCTTACAGCAGGCTCCGATGAGTGCCGTGCTTGGACGATCACGAAGGGTACAAAGGCACCGCAGGCTGCGGGTAAGATCCATACAGACTTTGAGCGCGGATTTATTCGAGCAGAGGTTATCAACTTTGACGAGTTGATGAAGCATGAATCTATGAATGCCGCAAAGGAAAAGGGACTCTTGCGTTCAGAGGGTAAGGAATATGTGATGAAGGACGGCGACATCGTTCTGTTCCGATTCAATGTTTAATAGAGAGCGGGGCACTGTGCTTGTACAGTGCCTCTTTCTTTGTGCTTTCAAAAGGGAGATGCAGGTGTAAATTTTACTTGCAATTCCATGGAAAATATGGTACAATATTGTGTAGATTTCAGGAGAGGAGTGTTCCATAATGATAACAGCCCCTATTCGTATCGGAATTGTCGGTACCAATTTTGTCAGCGATTGGCTTGCAGAGGCGGTTGCCGCACTTGATTTTGTAAAAACAACGGCAGTCTATTCCAGAAAGCAGCAGACCGGTGATGCTTTTGCCGCTAAGCATGGAATCCGGAATGTGTTCTGTGATTACGAGGCATTTCTTTGCTCAGATCAGATTGATGCGGTATATATTGCCAGTCCGAACTTTATGCACTGTCCGCAGGCGGTGGCGGCGTTGGAACACAAAAAGCATGTTCTTTGTGAAAAAGTAATCGCGACAAATGAGCGGGAATTCGGCGAGATGATGACGGCGGCAAAGCGTAATGAATGTGTTTTGCTTGAGGCAATGCGTCCGTCTCATGATCCGTGTACTGCGCTGATCAAAAAACATCTCTCCAAGCTTGGTAAGCTTCGCCGTGCGGTGTTTGACTACTGTCAGTATTCCTCCAGATATGACCGGTTTCTTTCGGGAGAGGTGTTGAATGCCTTTGATCCGACTCTCTCAAATGCTGCGGTAATGGATATCGGTGTGTATGTGGTACACATGGCGGCAAAGCTTTTCGGTGAACCGCAGGGGATCGTGTCGGTATCAACAAAGCTTTCAAACGGCTTTGAGGGGGCAGGGCATGTGATCCTTGACTACGGCGATATGAAGGCGGAGCTTTCTTATTCCAAGATTTGTGATACCGTCACCCCGAATGTCCTGATGGGTGAGAGGGGATCCTTACTTTTTGATAAGATCTCGGCGCCGCGTAATGTACGGATCCTCTATCGTGACGGCTCACTTGAGAAGATCGCATATGAGCCGATCGATAGTAATATGATCTATGAGGTACAGCAGTTTGCAAAACTGATCCGTGACAGAGACTATGATCATTGCTTCTTGCAGGATAGTTTGATCGAGATGAAGATCCTTGATGAAATACGCCGACAGAACGGTATTTGCTTTCCGTCGGACGAACCGAAAAACTGAAAAGGATAGGAGTGATTGTGATGAATCCCAAACAACCGATGCTGTTGACCTTTCAGCTTGATACAAAGCAGTCGGCGGCGCTTCGAGTGATCTGTCTGCGGCACGGAATGCAGTATGTTCCGATCCCGACTGCGCGTTATCATGAGACGCTTGCAATGCTTTGCGGCGAGACAACACCGGATGCAGCACCTTACACGGATGAACCGCTTGCCGAGCCCATGCTGCTTTTTTCCAATTTTTCAACCGACCGAATATCTCCGTTTTTGGCGGAACTGAAGCGTGCAAAATGTGCACGGCCGCAATTGATGGCAATTTTAACAGAAACGAACCGAACATGGACACCGGCGCAGCTGCAGGAGCAGTTATCCGCGGAGCGTGAGATGGTACGATCGAAAATGCAATCTATTCACGAGCGAAGCGGACACACCCACGGTGATACAACTCACGAAAAGCATGACCAAACGGATGAGGCGTGACAATTTCATGTGGTTTTATTGAAAAATCACCATAAATGATAAAAAACGGAAAAAAAGGTTTGCATTTTTGTGATATATATGGTATACTATAAAATACAGTGATCCTATATAGGGATCGTGACCGGAAAGGAAATATCGTATTATGGAAGTCAAATTCAATGCCACCTATGTCAATAAGGATCTCGAGTATGCGCTCGGCGTTGTCGGTCCGCGCGGAAGTGAGGAGTACGTCATGCGTGTAACGGATTCTGTGCATATCATTATGACAGACCGTGAAAATTGGACCCCCGGCAGTGATCCTATTGCCATTTTTGCGCTGACAGAGGAAGAGTATAACTGGAAGGATACCGATCCCGAAAAATTGGACGATCTGGCACAGAAGCTTCGCACAGAGATCCCGCTTGACCGTTTGATCAGCGAACAGAACGGCGTTCGTAAAAAGGACCGTGCCGAAACGATCGACTACGGAAAATATACCCGTTATAAGAAGGAATTGATACAGCAAAGACAGCATGCGGCTGCAGAAAAGATTCTCACCGCAGAAGAGCTGTATTGCATGTACTGTAACGAAACAGGAAAGCCGTATCTGTTACCAAGCGGCGCGATTCAAGTATTTGAAGATAAAACAATGGCGATGGAAACAGCAAATGAGCTGAGAAAGATCAATCTTCCGTTGATCGTCATGAATTTCAAGAAGGACCTTTACAATAAGGAAGAATCACGTTCTGTTTTTCAGGAATTGATTGTTCTCGGTTTTCCGGTCATGATGTTCGTTGATGCGGAAAAGAGACAGACGGTCCTGCCCTTGCAGCTTTTGATCAAGCATGAGGCTTTTCTCGGACAGAAGAATAATGTTATTTACGGTAACCCCAAGCTGGATGTATCGATTACCCATATGTTCCAGTTTATGCGTACACCCAATATGATCGACAAGAGTGATCCCGAGAAATATAAGGAGATCGTCAGAAAACGTGTGCTTTTTATGGAAAGCCGTATCGTTGAAGCACTGTCTGATGCAAGATTTTTGGTTCCGACAAAGGATGCGCCGACAGGTAAGATCTCGACCCCCATTCTGAAGGCACAGCCTCAGAGACCCGAGATGCCCAAGGATGCACAGGAGGGAGCGGAGGAGACGGCTGCTGCGCAGGAGCCGCTTCCCGAGAAGCAATTCCTGCCGGTATTCACCAACAGTCTGGAGTTTGCTTCCGAGAATAACAAGTTCAAGGCTGCTGTTCTCCCGTACGATAAGGTCCTTGAGATCGTTCGCGCAAATAAGCTTGACGGAATCATGATCAATATGCATTCCCGTATAGCGCTTCCGTGTACGGAGGAGCGCTTCAAGCAGGTAGAGGCATACCGTGCCTGGAAGGCTGAGCATCAGGTAAACGATCCGACAAAACAGCCCGAGGAGACCTTTGGCGGTGAGGCTGATGAGGGTGCAATGCCCGATGATACACCGTTTGTTCCGATCGTCAATCAGAACAAGCAGGAGGACTGATCAATAATCAACAGACGTGCAGGAGGATCCTTTCTGCACGTTTTCTTTTTCAAAACGGAGGATGAGATATGAATGAAGGTGTAAAAGAACGGTTCTTGCGGTATGTTGCATATCCAACGATGTCCGATGAAGCATCACAGACGTGCCCGAGCTCGCAAAAGCAATGGGCGCTTGCAAGACAGTTGACGCAGGAGCTTTTGAAAATGGGACTCGACGCATACTGCGATGAGCATTGTTATGTATATGGAAAGCTGAAGGCAAATACGGACCGTCCCTTGCCGACGATCGGTCTGATTGCGCATCTTGATACCTCGGACGAATGTGCGGATTTTCCAATCTCTGCGCGTGAGGTATATTATGAGGGTGCAGATATCGTGCTGAATGCGGAAAAGGGGATCGTTCTGTCAGAGCATGATTATGAGGGCCTTGCAAAATACCGCGGAAAGCATCTGATCGTCACGGATGGTACAACGCTTCTCGGTGCAGATGATAAGGCCGGTGTTGCAGAGATCATGACCGCATTGGATGTTCTCAGTCGGTCAGAGCTTCCGCACGGTACCGTAAAGGTAGCATTTACGCCGGATGAGGAGATCGGACAAGGCGCAGACCTTTTTGATGTCGCTGCGTTCGGTGCTGACTATGCCTATACGGTTGACGGCGGTGCACTTGGCGGTATTGAATATGAGAATTTCAATGCAGCCTCTGCTGTGGTGACGGTTGCAGGCCGCTCCATCCATCCGGGTGATGCAAAGGGGAAGATGATCAACGCAGCATTGCTTGCGTGCGAATTCCAAGCGCTCCTCCCCGCAGATATGATCCCTGCGAAAACCGAGGGATACGAGGGCTTTATCCATTTGATCGATATGAAGGGCGGATGTGAGTCGGCAGAGCTGCGTTACATTATTCGTGACCACAACAGGGATCTGTTCGAGGAAAAGAAGAAGATCCTTTGCGGGGCAGCAGAGGCGGTCAATCTTCGTTGGAAAACCGAAGCTGTTTCTGTGCAGATCGAGGATTCCTACTATAACATGAAAGAGGTCCTCAAGGATCATATGCATGTGGTGGAACGCGCTGCCTCGGCGATGCGGTCATGCGGTGTGGATGCGGAGTATGTACCGATCCGAGGTGGAACAGACGGCGCACGGCTTTCCTTCATGGGATTGCCATGTCCCAATCTTTCGACCGGCGGTGAAAACTATCATTCTCGTTTTGAGTATGCTTGTGTAGAGGATATGGAGACGATGGTACGTGTTCTTTGCAAGCTTTTGACGGAATAATAAAACAGTACGACTCGGCTGCGCCTGTTGACGGTATTCGATTTCGCATTAGAAAAACCCGTTTCTCTGTTATTGCAGAGGAACGGGTCATTTTATTTGTTATGTGTGAATTAACCGCGATAAATCAAACCGAAATAAAGGACTGCGGCATACACAATCATCTGAAGCACCAGAAAAAGGGGAACAAGAATTTGAAAATGCAGGTGCTTTGTTTTGTGTCGGATGAGCTGCATTCCAAGAATTCCGCCGATACCGCCAAAGAGAAGGGTTGAGAGAAGCAGTGTTTTCTCGGGGATTCGCCAATGTCCCTTTTTGGCCTTATATTTATCGATGAGATACAGAAAGAACGTAATGAGTGTCATTGCGGCGATACAGACAGCAGGGATCTTCCAAACAGAAAGAATCGCTTTAGAGGTCGAGATAAGGAATTCGATCATGAAACTGTCCTCCGATGATTATGAATGAAAAAAGCACTTCATTGCGAAGTGCTGTACATATGGGGTGAGTAATGGGGGTCGAACCCACGACCTCCAGGGCCACAACCTGGCGCTCTAACCAACTGAGCTATACCCACCATAATGGCGCACCCTGGGAGACTCGAACTCTCGACCTACTGCTTAGAAGGCAGTTGCTCTATCCAGCTGAGCTAAGGGTGCAAAAAAAGAATGGAGCGGGTGATGGGAATCGAACCCACGCGACCAGCGTGGAAGGCTGGAATTCTACCATTGAACTACACCCGCACGATCGGAATTCGTTTGCGGCTTTCTCTTCACCGCCTATATATGATACCACATTTTTTATCCTTTGTCAATACCTTTTTGGAAAAAAATTGTGATTTTGAACAGAATCCGTTCCATCAAAGCTGACGGAACGGATCATATGCAGAGATCGATGCCGCATTGTTCACAAGAAGTGATTTCAGGGCAAGACGGAACATATCGGGATGATGTTCAAACTGCACCTGCATATTTTCAGCCTCTTTTTTTGTATCAACAACCACTGAAAGCGAAATGATATCGACTTTTTTCTCGGTGAAAAACAAGCGGAAAAGGAAGCGACCGTCCGGTATCGATTCGATGTGATAACGGTATTCGGTTTCCGTTTTTTTCATATTCAAAAGAAGGATCGCATTCTGCAGTGCTTTTTCGCGGGTCGTGTGCAAGACAAGATTACTGAGATTCCGTGTCGCCTCTTTGCCGATCTCGGTGATAGAGTACCATTCTGTACCGTCCTTTTCCTCGACGAAAACATGTCCTGTTTCAAGCAGATCCGGGAATGCGAGGCAAAAATCAAACGGGCGGACCACACCGTTTTGCACGACAATATCGTTGATTTCGACGAAATTAAGAGGACGGCCGATACGTTCCATCAAATACAGAATGAAGATCTTGATATCACTTTGCTCACGGAGCGGTGCCTGTAACGTTTCGTTCATAGAAAGCTCCTATTAAATATCGATGATACGGAGAGGAGGTACTGTATGATGATCATACGGCACCTCACCCTTGTTATACGGATTCGATTGCAAATAATACGTGTTCCAGCTTGAGAATCTTGTCGATACGATCAGTTTTATCATCACAGCGATGCATGATCAGCATGGCCTCGATGCCGATATGATTGGGAAGACCGGATCTGGCACTTGTGACTTCGATATCACGCAATTTGATCTGATCAGAGGTCAGCACTGTGATCAGCTCGTTCAACTTTGTCGGATCTGTGCACTCGATATAAAGACGAATGCTGTTTTTTCCGTAACTTCCGCCTCTTTCAAATGTTGTAAGGAAGATAAATGTAAAGAGCGCAATAAACGAACCGACTGCAGCTGCACCGTAGAACCCGGCACCGACAGCGATACCGATCGCAGCTGCCACCCAAAGACCTGCTGCTGTTGTCAGACCCATGACCATCGTTTTTCCGCGCACGAGGATTGTTCCCGCACCGAGAAAACCGATTCCGGAAATAATCTGCGCAGCCATACGCATGGGATCTGCCTGATAACCGCAATTTTCTACACCGTAGATACCGGTCATAACGATGATCGTTGAGCCGATACCAACCAATATATGCGTGCGAAGACCTGCTGCACGACCGCGAAATCCTCTTTCAAAGCCGATGAATCCGGTCAGGAGCGTCGAGAGCACAAGACGTACGACGATCGTCGGGAATTCGATCGGTGAAGAGAAAAGAATCTCTTTGATAATATCCATGAATACCTCCGTTTTAACAAACTCTTACAATGTACTGTATCATATCATATATTTTGCGTTTTGTCAAGGCATTTTGAGAATCTGTTCCTTGATTCTTTTTGCGCTGTTGATACGAAAACAGACAGATACCGCATATATCGCTGCGGCATCTGTCCATCGGAATTTCGATTGAACATTTGATCACTGATACAGGATATGCCGATCATTCCACGAGTGCGCGGGTGATGATGTGGTTCTGCATATCACGGTCAAGATCGATAAATCTGGCGCTGTATCCCCATACACGAACAATGACATCCGCATATTTTTCGGGATGGATCTGTGCGGCTCTGAGAACATCGACATCATAAATGGCGATGTTGAGGATCGGTATTTTCAATGTATATGCGGATCGGTTCAGCGTGTCAAGGACACCAAAGCCCTCAGCATTGTCAGGTGCGACGTTGCGGGGGAGCGTCAGATAGACGGGAGAATTGCCGATTGCACGGAGCAGGGGACCCTTTGCTGCGGAAAGGAGTGTTGCACCGGGGCCGTTTCTTGCACAGCCGGGAGTTGCGCTGTAATGCTCACAGATGGGGTCATTGGAACGTCTTCCGTCGGGTGTCGCGCCGAAATTATGAGCATGATCCTTGAAGAGATAATTGAAGAATGCGGGGAAAACGGTCATACCGATCTCCCGGTTCATTTCTTCCACGACATCGCAGGCCATGACGGCAAAGCGGGTAGCGATCTCATCGACATAATCATCGTCATTACCGAATTTCGGGGCGGCCTTCAGTTGAAGACGGAGCGCCTCATAACCCTCGTAATTGGCCTTGATTGCATCGAGCAGTGTCTGCATGGTACAGATCTTTTTATCAAATACGGCATATTTGATTGCGGCAAGACAATCTGCAACGGTTGGGACAGAGCCAAGGAACGCATCACGGACCGGTACAAGATCGGTACGTCGGAAGGGATCGATGCCGTCCCGACGGAATTCGGGATATGCGCCGGCAACAAACAGCGGTGTGATCTGTGTGTCCCTGAATATATCATTGGATCTGCGCAGGGAACGCATGGATCCGCGCAGCTGAAGCTCATATTGATGGAAAATCGCCTGATAGACCTCTTCAAATGTTGTAAGTGATGCAAACGGCTTTCCGTCCACAGCACCGGTCATGTTCTGATCGAGCATCGCTGTTTCCACGCACTTGACCGCATCGAGCTGGAAGAAGCTGATGACAGAACGACCATCGACAATGATCTCCGTGCATCCGTCATTTGCATAGTTGACAGCATCCTCGCGGGTGAATCCCCATTTGATCAGCTCGGGGATGATGATATCATCGTTGTAGACCGTGGCTTGACCGTGCCCGAGCATCTGAAGACGGAGCGCGGTTTCATAAAAGCGCTTGTTTACATTCTTGTGGAAACGGACGTTGATATGCGGCTCTGTGCGGTTGATCGCAATCTGTGTTTCCAGGATGAGAACAGAGAGCTCATTGGAGAGATCGTTCCCATTGCCGTCACTTCCGCCGAGCATGACATTAAGAAGGGTATCACCGCTTGCAACGTCATTGATACGGGAGAAGAGATCGAAGAGCAGCTTCTTTGCCTGCTCGTCGCTGAGAATACCGTTTTCCTTATCATTTTTGTAGAAGGGGTAGAGATGCATATCCATGCGTCCGATGGTGGATGTTCCAAAGCAGGAACGGATACGCCAGCTGAACCAATAAAGGATGATTGCCTCCTCAAAGGTCTTCGGCGGTTCCTTTGCAAGATTGTGTAATATCTGTGCGATGTGCAGAAAATGTTCTTTTTTGCTGTCGGCTGCAGTGCGTGCCTTTTCTTTGGCGCAGCGTGCATTTTTCTCCAGATAAGCGCAGGCCTCGTTATAAACATCTGCTGTTTTTTCGAGCATATACCTGCGTTCTTCATCGGCTTGCTTCTTTGCGTTTTCTGCGCAGATTTCTGCAATACCGCGATAACCGAGCTGCAAAAAGGACGTGTGCATGGAGTAGTGGTTATCGTCATAGCCCGCTACCTCTATCTCGAAATCATAGGGCAAACGGATCGCGCCGGGAATGGCATTATCGTCCGGGATATCACATTCAATATGATTGAAATATGTGTGGTAATACGTATAGCTTCGATCGATCTCTTTGATGCGATTTTGTTTGTTTTCGTCCATATAAGCTCCTTTGCTCCGTCTAAACGGCTTACGTTGTTCTTTGGGACGGTCTTTGGATGGAAGTAGCACGATAAGATTGAGCTGAGTGCTTTTTTCCTGCTGTGACCGTGTGCTTTCAAAAAATGGGAAGCAGGGAGGGAAAGTTATTTTACCGGAAGTGACATGGAGCGGAAAATCTCTTTGAAATGTTCCATTTGTTCCTCGGAAATCTCAGCATCTTCCCACATGGAATAGGTTTTGCCAAGCGTTCGATACTTTGGTTCCCCGAAGGCGTGATATGGCATCAGGATGACCTCAAATACATTGTGCTTTTCTGCGGCACACCGTGCAATGGAGGTCATCTCCCGATCGGTTGCATTAAAACCGCCAATGACGGGGACTCTGACACTGATCTTTTTTTGACAGCGGTCAAGATAAGCAAAATTCTCAAGGATCAGATCGTTGTATACGCCGCACCCGTGATGGTGCAGATCGCGATCGATCGCCTTGATGTCCCACAGATAATAGTCTGTGTAAGGGAGTGTCATTTCGATACTTTCCTTTGGAACAAATCCACATGTATCGATGGCAGTGGTGATACCCTGCTCCTTACATAAAGCAGCGACGGATGCAGTGAATTCCGGCTGCATCAACGCCTCTCCGCCGGAAAGCGTGACCCCGCCTTCCTGCCCGTAAAACACCTTGTGGCGGACGGCAATATCCGCAATCTGCTGTGCAGTATACTCTTTGGCGCATACTGTCAGTGCACCGGAGGGGCACATCTCTGCGCACGTCAGACAATTCCGGCAGATTTCCTTTTGATAAAACAGTCTTCCGTCGATGATACATCGGGCACCGTGCGGACACGCATCGACACAGCGTGCGCATCCGATACATTTTTCTGCAAAATACCGAGCGGTGTTGGTATGATCCATTCCCTCCGGATTGTGACACCATCTGCAGTGTAGGGAACAGCCCTTGGTAAAGACCGTTGTTCGGATACCCGGACCGTCATGAACACAGAAATGCTGAATATCAAAAACAAGTCCCGTTTGTTGTTCGTTTATCATAATATCAAAAATGCTTCCTAACCGTCGGCGTTGCATGATCCATTCCGATGCATCCGACCCGCCAACCATTCGTTGTTATAATTTTACCACATCTAAAAGAAAAATGCAAGACAATTTTGAATGACGAGCATTGGCATCGACATAGAAAAACGAGAATACATGATGAGAAATCGTGTATTCTCCAACATCGGCATATTCGATAAAAATCAGAAAAACACTTGCAATATCATCAAATGTTTGATATAATAATAAAGTTAGAATCGAGTATAAGAGAAAAGGGAAGAACGATATGTCTACGATAAAACAAGAGATCGAACGTCGCCGTACGTTTGCGATCATTTCTCACCCCGACGCGGGTAAAACGACCTTGACAGAAAAGTTTCTGCTGTATGGCGGTGCGATTCAGTCGGCGGGTGCAGTAAAAGGAAAACAGAGCGACCGTCACGCTGTTTCTGACTGGATGGATATCGAGCAGAAGAGAGGTATTTCGATCACCTCGTCTGTTTTGCAGTTTGAATATGAAGGATATTGCATCAACATTCTCGATACTCCGGGACACCAGGACTTCTCCGAGGATACCTACCGTACATTGATGGCAGCAGACTCTGCCGTCATGGTAATCGATGCAGCAAAGGGTATCGAGCCTCAGACAAGAAAGCTTTTCAAGGTATGTGCAATGCGCCATATCCCGATCTTTACCTTTGTCAATAAGCTTGACCGTGAAGCAAGGGACCCCTTTGATCTGATGGACGAGCTTGAGTCCGAATTCGGAATCGGCACGTATCCGATGAACTGGCCGATCGGATGCGGCGTCAATTTCAAGGGTGTATATGATAGAAACAAGCACGCTATCGTGACCTTCGATAATGCACATAAGGGCAGAGAACGTTTGCGCGGTATTGAGTGCGACATTACAGACATTGAAAAAATGGATGAACTGATCGGTCCTTATCAGAGAGCAGAGCTTGTTGATCAGGTTGAGCTTCTTGACGGAGCCTGCTTTGATTTCGATCTTGAAAAGGTAAGAAACGGCAGTCTTTCTCCCGTATTCTTCGGGTCGGCTCTGAACAATTTCGGTATCGAGCTGTTTTTGGAAAGCTTCCTCAAAATGACAACGTCTCCGCTTCCGCGAAAGGCGGGTGATATGACCGTTGATCCGTTCGATGACGGATTTTCGGCATTTGTTTTCAAGATCCAGGCCAATATGAATAAGGCTCACCGTGACAGAATTGCATTTATGCGCATCTGTTCCGGTAAATTTGAGAAGGAAACAGAGTATAAGCATGTACAGGGTGGAAAGAATATTCGACTGTCTCAGCCGCAGCAGATGATGGCAGCTTCGCGGGAATCCATCAGTGAAGCATATGCCGGTGATATCATCGGTGTTTTTGACCCCGGGATTTTCTCTATCGGAGATACGATCTGTGATAAGCGAAATCAGATCGTGTTCGACGGAATTCCTACCTTTGCACCGGAGCGATTTGCCGTCGTTGAGCAGATCGATTCCATGAAGCGTAAGCAGTTTGCGGCGGGAATGCAGCAGATCGCGCAGGAGGGTGCGATCCAGATCTTTTTCGAGCCAAATGGCGGTTTGGAGCGTGTGATCGTCGGTGTTGTCGGCGAGCTGCAGTTTGAGGTCCTGGAATCGAGAATGGAAAGCGAATATAAGGTAAAGTTCCGCAGAACACCGACGGAATATCAGTTTATTCGCAGATACCTCAATACAGATGTTTTGCCGACAGCGCTGAACCTGTACGATACAAAATGGGTAAAGGACGTTCGCGGCAGAGACTATCTTATTTTCCGCTCGGAATGGTGTATCCAGTGGGCATATGAAAAGAATGAAGGTATCATGCTTGCGGAATTCGGTACGCAGCAGGATGATGAATGATTCCTTGACGTAATATTTTGATCCGTTGCTCGGGGTGGTCTTTTTGGGAAGATCACCCCGAAAAATAAACGCAGACTGACGGTGGGTACTATTTTGAAGGAGAGCATCATGACAGAATTGTTATATAACACATCCGCATATATCAGATCCTTTGAGGCGACGGTCCTTTCCTGCGATACCGCAGGGGGACGGTATGCTGTTGTTCTCGATAAGACTGCATTTTTTCCCGAGCAGGGTGGACAGTATGCCGACCGTGGTACCTTGAACAGTATCGCTGTCTGCGATGTGCAGATCAAGGACGGCATCATCTATCATTATACAGAGGCGCCGCTTGCAGTCGGAGATGCGGTGGCCGGAGAGATTTGCTTTGAGACGCGCTTTGACCGTATGCAGAATCATACGGGTGAGCATCTTGTGTCCGGGTGCATCCATGCCATGTACGGCTACGACAATGTCGGGTTTCATATGAACGATGAATACTTGACCTTGGATACGTCCGGTTTTTTGACGGGGGAACAGCTGGATGCTGTTGAGATCCGTGCAAATCGTGCGGTATTTGAAAATCTGCCTGTTGAGGTGTCATATCCGGATGATGAGACGTTGAAGCGCATTTCTTACCGTTCCAAAACGGAAATCTCTGATCGTGTTCGGATCGTGACGATTCCCGGATACGATGCTTGTGCATGCTGTGCGCCACACGTTGCGGCGACAGGTGAGGTTGGACTGATCAAGATCGTGGATGCGATCCGCTATAAGGGCGGTATGCGCATTACGTTGAAGTGCGGCAACCGTGCGCTTTCCGATTACGGTATGCGGCTTTCTACACTTTCCGAGATCGCCGTTTCGCTTTCCGCAAAGCCTGAGGAGGCGTTTGCTTCGGTTCAAAGGCTTTCTGAGGAAATATCTGTGCTGAAGCAGCAGCTTTCGGGCTTGAAAAAGGAACTGATATCCTCCAGATGCGAGCAGATTCCGTACACAGAGGGAAACCTTTGCATGATCGAGAGGGATGCGGATACGGATACGCTGCGTGCAATGGTCAATTTGGGAATGGAAAAATGCACGGGCATTTGTGCAGCATTTTCCGGCAGTGATAACGAAGGATACCGATTTGTTATCGGTTCAAGGACGGTCCCGATGCGCGCCTGTGTCAAGGACATCACTGCGGCACTTGATGGCAGAGGCGGCGGCAGCGATGCGATGGTGTCCGGCACAGTCAAGGCAGATGCGGAGCGGATCCGTTCCTGCATCGCAGTGCTTGATACATCAAAATATCCGGGCTGATCCGATCAATGCCAATCGTTCAATAGAAAGGAGTCATGCGGTCCTGTTATGGACGGCAATGGATTTGATATGAGTTTATCCTTAAACGCACTGCATCTTTTGCAGAAAAGACGTCTTCCGCAGCGTGCTGTGATCCTTCCTGCTTCGGCTGGCGGTGTGGATTACCGAACCAAGCATACCTCCGACCGCATTGAGATGCTCAGCGGACGTTGGTCTGCCATATATGACGGTTTTTCCTTCGATGAAGATCAGATCTCGTATGTATCGGATCCCGCAGGAGCGTCGGTCGTGTTCCCCGGATTCCTTGATCATACACGTATCAGCGCGCAGGCAGCCTGCTGCAGACGGACGTTTGTTCCGGCAAAGGCAGCAAAGGGCGGACGTGTGCTGCTTCATGCGGAAGGACTTGTCGGAGCTGCCTGTGTTTATTGCAACGGACAGAGCGTTGGCGCTTCCGCTGACGGCGCATATGCGGCTGAGTTTGACCTGACACCGCTGATCGATCTCCGGGGAGAGAATGAGATCGCCTTTGTTTTCCTATGCGGGGACAGAGCCTTGTGCAGATGCGGTATTATTGACGATATTTATTTGATCTATCAAAGCACAGACGGGCTTTGGGATTATGAGATCCGTACAAGGACGGACGGCATCGATGTTCGTTTGCAGCCGTATAGCGGGAAGCAAGGCCTGCGTGCAGAGGTTACCTTTGACCGCCGGGTCAGAAAGGCGGATCTTTTTGCAGAGGCTGTGGTTTCCTTTACGCTGCCGTCTCCCGAGGTGTGGAATGCGGAGCGTGTGTATACCTATGACCTTGTGATCACGGTTCTCTCCGGAGATACGGTTGTAGAGGTGTACAAAAAGAAGATTGGTCTCCGAACCTGTGCGGTGATCGACGGGATGCTTTGCTTGAATGAAACGCCGGTCGTTTTTCGCGGCGTAACATATCAACCGTACAGTGATTCGGACGGCGTTTTTCGGACGGGCGAGGAGATCGGAGCGGATCTTCGTCTGATACAGTCTTGTCATTTCAATGCGATTGCATTGTGCGCACCTGCTTCTCCCCGGATCTATGAGTACTGTACCGAAATGGGACTTTATGTGATGCAGGGAACGGCTGTTGTCAGCACCCGGACGGATGTGTCGGAGATTGAATCGTATGCGGAGCAGGCGTACGCGCGTACAAAAAACGAAGCCTGCGTGCTGCTTCGTTCTGCTGCTTTTACGCCGTCCGCTCATGCGGTGTGCCGTGCATATTATCAGCGCCAAGTCTCTGCAGTCCCTTTTTTGGCAGCGGATGACGGGACAGATACTGCCTTTGACAGCAGTTTTTCCGATATTCGTGCTGTTGCATATCCCGTGCAGCAGGCACTGCAGGAGATGATGCAAACAGAATCGGATGTGCCGACACTGATCTGTGCGTATCGTACAGAGAGGATTGAGAAACGGATGTCTGCTGCGGCAATATGGGAGATGATCGATGCATATCCGCAGCTTCAGGGGGCATTCTTGGACGGATTTTTCGGCGTATGCTGTGAATGGGACGGCACACCTCTGCCGATCATGCAGTCGCTCAAATATTGGATGAACCCACTCGGTATTTCCGATACGGGAGACGGATTGACCGTCTATTGCCGCCGCAATTTTGAGCGAGCAGATAACTGCACCATGATATGGAATCTCTGCGCGGACGGTCACCCGCTTCGCGACGGTATTGTAACGGGACTTGAATTCGGTCCCGGTGAAATAAAGAGGATCCCGTATCCGACATCCCTTGACGGTGCGTCTGTCCCGGGTGCAGAGTATCTTCTGAATGTGATGTTCTTTTGCGGAGAACAGGATCTTGGATATGCGCAGGCCTTGCTGCATACCTCCAAGGCACCGCCGCGGACGTCGCCGACGGGGAATGTTGCCGCAGAGATACATAGCGAAACGGTCGTCCTTGTGTCGGATACTGCAAGAGCTGTGGTCGAAAACGGCTGTTTGTGCAGCTATACGCGTGATGCGCGGCTCCTTCTGTCTGCACCCGTCTCTTTTGCTGTGTTTGAAAACGGCGTTCTGCAGTCCGCAAGATCATCCGTGCGTGAAATGTCCGTTGTGCATACAGAGCTTGCTGCGGTATTGTCCTGCCGCGTCACGCTTGAAACAATGTGTACCGTATTGGATATAGATCTGCGTTATACGCTTTATACGGACGGTGTACTGCATATTTGTGCTGTGTGTATGACGGAGATTCCCTCTGCTGTCACCTTCGGATTTTCTCTGGACGGCTCTGCTGTCGGCAGAGAGATCGGATGGTACGGTCTTGGCTGGAAGGCAAGCACCTTTGGAGAGAGAGACGGATCGCTGATCGGACGGTATTCCGCCCGTGTGGAAGAAATAGCAGATCCATCCTCAGCGGTGCTGTCTCTGCGCAGAAAAACAAGATATATTGTGTGTGATATGACAAACGGACGTGTGCTTCTTTGCACGGATCAGAAGCTTTCCTTCGGCGTTCAGAAGGAAAAGATTTATCTGCTTTCGGATGACGGAAATGCATTATCCGTTGCTGTAAAGCCATACGTCTGTGAGGAAGAGGCACGTGAAAGCATCAGGGTTTCGTATGATGTATCCGATAAATAAAAGGTAACGGACACCTTGAAGGCGTCGGCAAAAGCAAAAGCCAAGCTGCAAAACGCAGCTTGGCTTTTTCGTTGTTTGCAATACATAACAACACACTGTCCAAAAGGATGTCCGATACAGTTTGATATGCTGAATTGATCCGGT
>JAFQMO010000042.1 GCA_017414385.1 Clostridia bacterium | reverse complement strand
GATCCGCGATAAGCAGAAGCAGAATATCCATTATGCAAAATGGGCAAGCAGTGTCTGCCATACGATCCCGAGCCTTGCGGGAACAGGTAACGGCAGTTCGGTTGACCCGTGTCTTTTGGCGGAAAGTACCTATGAAACGATCCTTGCAAGTGTCCGCAGTCTGCTTGAGAGCATGCCCGATGCCGAGTACATTTCGGTATCTCAGGGGGATGGCGGAATCTGCTCCTGCAAAGACTGTCAAGCATCCTATGAAATTCACGGAGCATCGGGACACTATCTGCGGTTTGTAAACCGTATTGCCGAGGAGATTGCCGACGAATATCCGAATGTTCTTGTTCATACGTTTGCATACAACAAAACGACGGAACCGCCTAAGGACGATACCGTGGCTGCGGATAATGTCATGGTGCAGCTTTGCACAACCGGCTCCTGTCATTCCCATCCGATCAAGGACTGTCCCGAGAACAAACTTTTCCGCGGCATTCTGGAAGGATGGAGCGAAATTTGCAATCATCTGTCCATCTGGAATTATCAGATAACATTTTCCTGCTTCAATTCCATGCAGCCGTACTTCACGACCTATTTTGAGAATGTGAAAACATTTGCTGAAAAGAATACGATATATTATAAGGCACATGGTGATATTCAATGTACATCGGGTGAATTCGGTGCGTTGAAGGGGTATTTGATTGCCCGTCTTTTGTGGGATCCCTATATGGACCGCGAAACGTACGAGACTTATATGAATGAATTCCTCTGCGACTATTACGGTCCCGGCTGGCGCGGCATCCGTGCGTTCATCGATCAGGCGGAAAAGGACTGCACAGGACATCAGACCACGCTTTATACCGACGCAGGTGTGATCGTTCCCCTGGATGTTGCATGGATCGATGAGGTCATTGATAAGATGGGACTTCCTTCCTATACCATCGATGAACTGCGTAATTTCAATGAGATCGATTGGGATGCATATTATGAGGCATCCGGATATGAGGATCTGTTCCCGACAAAGTCGATTGTAATGGGATATGAGGCGTTTGAAGAGGCACTTGCGCTTGCCGAAAACGACGATCAGCGGATGCGCATCGAGCGTTCCACCATTCAGCTGGATACGCAGTATGTCATGGCTATTTACCATAACTATAACCCGAAGCTGCAGTTTTTGAAGCAGCTGTTCTACCGTTTGGTATCTGTTTGCATTCAGAACGGAACACTGTCCGAGGTAGACAGCTATACACTTATCTATCAGTTTGACGGTCAGATCCTTGCACCTCTGAATTCGAAAAAGGCACGGGATGAAAAGATCGTTGAGCTGAACCGTAAGCTTGCACAGAAGATGCTCGACTTTGGGGTTACCTGGATGGGTGAAGCTGCAAATCTGACAAGCATTCCGTTTGAAGAATACAATTTCAACGGTATGCCGGTCGAGTGTAACCGCGGACTTAGCGGTGGTTATACATCATGGCTGCCCGAAACCTAAAACCAACTGAAAAAACGAGCATTTGAAGGGAGAACCTTTATGAAACGATCCTTGAGCTTGATCTTAATATTGTGTCTGATGCTTCCGATGATCGTCTCCTGCGGAACGGATCCCAAGGATCCCGTCGACAGTACGGGAGGGGTGACGGAAACCACGGAGGCTGTCAGCGGAGAGGGCGAGGATACCGCCGAGGAGACCCTGTCTCTTGAGGAACTGTATCCCGATCCGTTTGCAGATGAGATCACCCCCGACTTTTATCTTGTGGAGGATGGCGTATCCGACTATGTGATCGTACACGCCGCAGATGCCTCCGATACCGTTATCCGTGCGGCAAGTGAGCTGCAGAGCTATATC
>JAFQMO010000041.1 GCA_017414385.1 Clostridia bacterium | reverse complement strand
GTCTTTGTGCTTCCACTCGACGAATTGATTGTTACAGAAGGGTCAACTGTCACAGGGTAGACAACATCCTCCGACTGAAGAAATTCTTCGTCCAATTCCATTGTAACACGGTATGTTTTCTGTCCGATACTGCCGGGATATTGCTGCATCAAATATGTACCGTCCGAAAACCGATTGTTAGCGGACACTACCGTAATCGAACCGATCGTTCCGATCACAGCGGATGATTCATCAAGAATTTCAATAAACTGTTCCCTGTTGTTCAAGGATCCGTTCTTGACCGTGACTGTAAAAGAGAATGTGCTGTCTGTCGGCGGTGCCTCTAAAAGAATGTCTTCCTTAAATCCGGAATACCCAGGCGTATAAACAATATCCTTTCCTGTACCAAATCCGTTTTCATATACGATTTTATGGAAGGACGAAGCATCATCCGTCTCGTACTTTACTGCCGGAAGCTTTGACGCCTGCAGCTGTACATCCGGCGTCATAACCAAAGAAACATTGCCGGATGAGATTGTTACTCCTTTATTGATACCGGAAGGGAATGTATACTGTATATCATTGTATTGATTCTTATAAGATCCATCGGATTGCAGAAACAGTTGATTCGATTTATCGCGGATCACTCCGTTTGCATCCTCGTAACGGATATTTTCCGAAAAATGGTACACCGAGACTGTATCATCCCGATTTTTGAACTTGATCTTGTTTAACTCTGTTGTTTCTATCCGCTGAATATGACCGTATTTCTGAATATTCGCTTCGGTAATTTCAGCCGGAAGTCCCTCTGCACAAATCAAAGGAAGCTCTTCGCTGAGTGTTACCGATTGCTCAAGTACCTCTGTTTCTTCAGCCAAAGCCACCGCTTCAAGCTGAGGAAACAAAACAATGGATGTCATGACCATCATGAATGAAAGCCAAAATGCGATTTTTTTCTTTGTTTTCATGTAAATTCCTCCATTTGTCTTTGTTGAAAATAACGATTCTTTTTTTGCATTACGATACAACAAGAAGCATGGGGGAAAATACGTATACATCTCCTTGTCATAAGGATACCATAAAGCCTCCTTTCTGTCAATCGGTATCCTATACAAACATCGTCTGCGATATTTATGCATGTTATATAAATCGTTTTTTCACAAGAAATATTGTTTCCCGTTACCATATAAATGACAAATTACAGGGGGTTCGTTGCAGTTTTTTGAAATTTCTTGGAAATATTTACAACAAATTCAAATCTGTCATTTTTCGCAGCACAAGAACCGTACATTGCAAGCATTCGATTCACAAAACAACGGTCATCTTTTCTCCATCTTCCATTGACATTGATTTGGCGTTATGTTATAATTAAATTAAGACAACAAAAAGAAAATTTTACAAAAAAAGGAGATGATCGTTTTGTCAAAAACAGGATTGCTCGCATTTGACCTCGGTACCAGCGGCGTCAAATGCTCGGTATATGACATTCACGGTACGCTGCTTGCCGCAGAGTACGGCGAATATGAGACCTATTACCCGTCCCCCGATATGCGTGAGCAGGCGCCGATGGACTGGATCGACCGCATCGTTTCCGCGTGCCGCGCGCTTCACGGTGTCTTATCCGACACAGAGATCCTCGCAATCGGTGTTTCCGGTCATTCTCTGGGCGCACTTCCCGTCGACGAAAACGGCAGCCTGACCGTTTCGCGCGTGCCGATCTGGTCCGATGCCCGCGCAAAAAAGCAGGCAAAGAGACTCTTTGAAAAAATCAATTACAGAGAATGGTACGAAACCACGGGAAGCGGCTTCCCCGCAGAGCTCTATTCCGTCTGCAAGATCATGTGGTACCGCGACAACGATCCCGCGGTGTACGATAAAGCGAAGAAATTCATCGGTACCAAGGACTTTGTCAATCTTTACCTGACAGGCGTCATGGCAACCGATATCTCCTATGCCTCCGGCTGCGGTATGTTCAGTCTGAAGGAGGGCGCCTATGTTCCCGCCTACGCAGAGGCTGCCGGAATCGACCTTGACAAGCTTCCCGATGTCTACCCCTCCGATGCGGTCATCGGATATGTGACGGAGGAGGCGGCGGCAGCCCTCGGACTCAAAGCCGGTATCCCCGTTGTTGCGGGCGGTGTTGACAATGCCTGCATGGCGCTCGGTGCGGGCTGCTATGAGGGCGGCGATTCTTACGCATCGCTCGGCTCCTCGGCATGGATCACCGTGTCCGCAGACGAGCCGGTTGTGGATTTTGAAACCAAGGTCTATACCTTTGCACACTGTGTCCCCGGAAGATTCATTCCCAGCATCGGTATCTTCGCCTCCGGAAGCGCGCTCGCCTGGGCAGCAGATCACTTCTTCCCCCATATCACGGGCAGCGGACGCTTTGATGAGATCGGTACGCTTGCCGAGGGATCCCCTGCCGGCGCAAACGGTCTGATGTTCAATCCGTGTCTTGCGGGAGGCTCCTCGGCGGACAAATCGCCCGCCATCCGCGGATGTCTGTTCAATCTCTCCCTCGGCCATACGCAGAACGACATTGCCCGCGCGGCATTTGAGGGCATCGCCATGCATCTGTATGTCAGCGCAAAGCCGCTTCTGGAAAAGCTCGGTGACCGTCTGCTTCTGGTGGGCGGCGGCGCAAAGGGCGAATTCGCAAGACAAACCTATGCGGATATTTTCGGCAGACAGATCGCCGTTTCCCGTGTCCGTCAGGACGCAGCTTCTCTCGGCGCCGCGGCACTTGCGGCCGTCGGATGCGGCGCATGGGCGTCCTTTGACAGCATCAAGGAGATCCACCGCGAGCAGACCGTACACCTGCCAAACGCAGAAAATCACACCGTTTACGAAAAGCGCTTCCCCATATACAAGAAAATGTGCGATGCGTGCGCGGATCTCGGTGACATCATCGCCGCCGCGGACAGCGACACCTGATCAGTATTATCCAAATGAGAAAGGACCGTCAATCTTATGGATCTCAAACAACTCCCCCGCATGATCGATCTGAGCTGTGTCAAGGCAAACTCCACCGTTGAGGAAATGAACGGCATGGTGGCGCTTGCAAAGAAATACGGCTTCATCTGCTGCTTTGCCATGCCCTATTACACCGAGTGGCTTGTCAACGCGCTCAAGGATGCGCCCGATACCATCGTCGGCGCGACCGTCGGCTTCCCGCACGGCAACGAGCTGACCGACATCAAGGTCATGAGTGCAAAGACACAGAAGGCGCTCGGCTGCAGTGAGGTCGACATGGTGCAAAACATCACAGCGCTCAAAAACAAGGACTATGACGCGGTCGGACGTGACATCGCCGCCGTCAAGGCCGCCATCGGCGAAACACCCCTCAAGGTCATTTTAGAGGTCTCCTGTCTGACAGACGACGAGATCTGCCGCGCATCGGAGATCGCCGTCAAAAACGGTGCCGCATTCGTCAAAACAGGTACCGGCTGGGGAAGCCGCGCAACGACCGTTCACGACATCGAGCTCATGAAGAAAACCGTCGGCGACAGCGCAAGGATCAAGGCGGCAGGCGGTGTCCGCGATCTGCAGACTCTGCTTGCAATGGTCGATGCGGGCTGCAGCCGTTTCGGCATCGGCGTCGGTTCTGCCGAAAAAATTCTGAAGGAAGCGGGCATTTTCTGATCCGCAGACGATAAAACAAACAAAGGAGCTGTACCGTTATGGAAAATTTTGAATATTACAACCCCGTAAAGGTCGTGTTCGGGGAGGGCGTGCTGGCGCAGGTCGGTGCTTATACCGCGCAGTACGGCAAAAAGGCATTGCTTGTCACCTATCAGAGATGCGACTATTTTGCGCAGACCATCGAAGCCATCCAAGGGAGTCTCGCCGAGGCAGGTGTCGACTGCGTGGTTTACAAGGGAATTACGGCAAATCCGCTGATCTCGCAGGTCAAGGGCGGTGTTGCGCTCTGTCTGGAGCACGGCATTGATGTCATCGTTGCACTCGGCGGCGGAAGCGTCATTGATGCGGCGAAGGTCATTGCGGCAGGCGTATTCTACGAGGGCGATCCCGCGGGAATGCTCATGCTCTCCCACAGCGACGTCACGGCAAAGCCTCCCAAGCGCGCGCTTCCCTATATTGCGATCCCCACCCTTGCGGGTACAGGCAGTGAAATGAACCCCATCGGTGTTATAACGGACGATGCAACGGGCAAGAAGAGCTACGTATGGGAGCCCGGCTGTCTTTATGCAAAGGCGGCGATCATGGACCCGACGCTGACCGTCGGTCTTCCTCCCTATCAGACCGCGTGCGGCGGCTACGACATTTTCGCACACGTCATGGAGGCGTATATCAACGGCGATCCCGAAAAGGATCTGACGCTGCACGACCGTATGCAGGAGGGTGTCATGCGCGCGGCGCTGGAAGCGCTTGAGAAGGTTTGGGAAAATCCCGCCGACACGCAGGCGAGAGGCGTTATGATGTGGGCGGCATCCGTTGCTCTGAACGGCTGGCTGCTCTCCGGTACCTTTGCGTTTACGCCCATGCATCAGATGGGACACGTCCTCAGCGCAAAATACAATGCAACGCACGGCGCAACGCTTGCCTGCATGATGGTATCCTGGATGCGTTACTTTGAGAACCGTCCCGACAATGCAAAGTATGTCATGCTTGCAAAGAATGTTTTCGGCTGTGACCTCAGGACTGCACGCGAGCAGCTCGATGCCGCTATGCGCGCAAAGGGTGTCCAGACCCGTATCAGCGAATTCGGTGTCAAGGAAGAAGATCTGGATGCATTGACCGACATGGTCGTTTCCGTTTCCTTCGGTCCGGACGGCAAGCTCAACGGTCACCCCAAGATGACAAGAGAAGACATCTATCAGTGCTACAAGCTTGCACTGTAATTCTCCCCAAAAAAACAAACTGCCCGACAACGTTTTCGTGTCGGGCAGTTTTCTTCGGTACGCAGTCGGGAAAGCCGCTTTGTTCGGCAGATTCCCCCTCTGTCAGACCGTCCCCTGTATCGGTATTTTTCGTATCCTCAAGTGCCGACTTGCTTTCAAACAATGCCTTTAAGTCTCGAATCGAAGAACCTGTAATCACTCCCGGATCGTCCGTGGGTTCGTCCTCATCTTCCGTTTCCGCAGCGGGTCCCTCTGTTTCTGTTGCGGTCGTTTACTCCGTATCGGTCACCGTCATTTCCGCCGTCTGCGGCGCGGTATCCTCTGCCGCAGAACGGGGCTCAGCCGTGACGCTTGCGCAAAACGGAAAATGCTTCCTCTGCGACCGCAACGGTCTCTGCAAGATCCGCATCGGAGAGCGATGCATTCATGAAATGATTATGATGGCAGGTGAAATATACGCCGCGTCTGACACATTCCGAGATCCATTCCTGATGCAGAGAGAGCGACGGATCATCCGCCAGGCGCAGATAAAACAAGGAGGGAGCACCCGAGACCCGCAGATCGTAGCCGTACTGCTTTGCGGCACCGATCAGTCCCGCACACAGCCGCTCTCCCTTTTCGGCAAGCAGGCGCGGCAGATCCAGGCGCTTCATTTTGTTGATGCAGGCAATCCCTGCCGCAAACGGAACGGCGGAAAGCCAATAGCTTCCCGTATAGGAAAGCGAGGACATGGCGTTTTTGAGGAACTCCTTTCCGCAGAGTGCGGATACATTATAGCCATTGGCGAGCGCCTTGCAGAAGCAGATGAGGTCTGCCTCAAAGCCGAAATAGTGGTCCGAGCCCGCAAGATCAAGACGGAAGCCCGCGCGTACATCATCCACGATCAGCACAGCTTCATTCTCCGTACACAAGCGGCGCACCGTCTGCCAGAAGCCCGGTGCGGGCAGCTCATTGTCGGCAAAGTTTCCATGCATATACGGCTGACCGATCACAGCGGCGATCTGTCCCTTGTTTTCATCAAAGACACGGTGCAGCGCCTCGACATCGTTCCATGGAATATAAATATTGTTTGCAACGTCCTCCTCAAGGATGCCGGGATAATCGATCTTTTGGGTCCACGGCGCAACACCGTGATAATATCCGCGGAAAAAGACGATCTTCTTGCGGTGTGTATGGGCGCGCGCACAGAGGATGGCGCCGGTTGTGGCATCGTTTCCGTTCTTGGCAAAAAACGCCCAGTCCGCCGATGCAACGGTATCGACAAGCAGCTCCGCAAATTCGATCATACGCTCGGAGGGAGCGGTGATACAGTCTCCCTGCTCTCTCTGTCTGCGCGCCGCCTCATCGACCTCGGGGTCGTTATAGCCGAGGATATTGGGACCGTAGGCGCACATATAATCGATAAAACGGTTACCGTCGACGTCCCAGAAATAGCTTCCCTGCGCCCGCTCGGAAAAGAACGGGTATGCCTCGATCGGCACAAAGCAGCCCTCCGCAGGTCCCTGATGGCCGTAGATACCGGAGGGGATCACGCGTGCCGCACGCGAAAATGCCTCTTTGCTTTTGGTATATTGATGGATATCATGCATATGCCTGTCCCTCCCTTACGCCAGATACAGCGCGACCCTGTCAAGGATCCGATTGATGTTGTCTACCTGAGAGATCATGCCCCTGATGCGGACATCTCCCGTTCCGACACTTGCAACGGCGTTGATCTCGCCGTCAAAGAGCGCACGTGCCGTTTTCATATCGGCAAAGCGCATCTGTGCGGTGATCGTTTCCTTCTGCGGATCTGCGGATACGGAGAGACGGTGGTCCTTTGCGCAGATCACGAACGCAAGCTCCTCTCCCGCAGAGAGACAGACCGCACCGTCGGTGATATAGGAAGCCGAGGCACATCCGATTGCATCCTCGTTTCCGATACAGCAAACGGCACGCACGATCAAATGGAACATCAGCGTCGTGCTGATGCGGAAAAAGTCAGGATCGGCAAGCGCTTCCTTTGTCGGACGGAGGAACGCCGTCAGGCGGTCGGTCAGAGGGATGAACACCTTTGTCAAAAACAGAACACGGTGCAGACCCTTCGTCGGAATGGGAGTCACGGTACCGTCGATCATTCCGTTGAACCTTTCGGGACGGGAAAACGAAAGCCGGATATCGCAGTCGTCATCGCAATCCTCGCGGAAGCTGCAGCGTCCTTCGGAGAAGGACAGACAGCCTGACGGTCCTCCCTTGACAGCAATGCCGAGATCGATCGTATGTTTTCCCACAAGCGCGGCAGATACGGGGTCCAGTGCACACAGAAGCGGGATCGAGCCGAGAATGGCATGGAGGTTGATAAATGAAAGCACGCGGGGGTCGGTCAATGAGAGCACTTCCTTTCGTGTTTTTCTTTTTTTGGACGATGGGTGACCGGTTTCTTCAATCGTTCAGCCATGTCATGTCCCTTCTTTAGATTTTCTCGATGTCGCCGAATCGTTTTTCAGCATTTTCTTGTGCTCGTTGGCCATTGCCTGTTCCATAGTCACGAGCCTGCCTTCTTTGGCGCCTCTTTCGACGACTTCGTTTACGGGTGTTTTCTTGCCGGTCCTGGTGTCGACGATTACACGGACACCATTTTCGTCTGTCTCGATTTTGTAGGGTGTATTTGCCATTCAGTCCATCCCCTTTCGTTTGCTGTAAACAATCTGTTTACTTACTGTGATTATACCAAAAAACAGAAAAAGTCAATGATATGTGATCATAAATGTATGCTATCCGCCGGCCGCATCGACGACCGTATCGTATCTATGGTATCATGTCACAGGCGATTTGTCAAGCATTTTTGTATCCGACATACACGATCCCCCCAAAAATGCGCTTTGTCTCACGCCCGGCACCTTTGCGGGCCGCATGATACCGCTGTTCTTTTTCCCTTGTTTTTTCATTTGTTTCTATTGACAAAATGCGGGGAATGTGATAGAATATATAATAAGTTTATTCAAAAAATCAAGACGAAAAACACGGTGGTGTCTCTTGCTTTTTTGTGATGATCCTGTTAATTTTTGGGCGCTTTGTGCGCCCTTTCACAAATATGACCGCAAACGATCACAGTAAAGGAGAAAAACAAATGGTAAACACAAACGCATCCGAAAAGTTTGTCAAGGAAGGTCTTACCTTTGACGACGTGCTCCTGATCCCCGCCCGCAGCGAAATCGTACCGAAGATGGTCAAGCTGCAGACAAGACTGACAAGCAAGGTCACTCTGAACATTCCCATGATGAGCTCCGCCATGGACACCGTAACCGAATCCGCGATGGCGATCGCCATGGCAAGAGAAGGCGGTATCGGTATCATTCACAAGAATATGTCTGTTGAGCGCCAGGTGGAAGAGGTCGTTCGTGTCAAGAGAAGCGAGAACGGTGTCATCACCGATCCCTTCTATCTTTCTCCCGATAATATCGTTGCCGAGGCAGATGCGCTGATGGCAAAGTACCGCATTTCCGGTGTACCGATCTGTGACGAGAACAAGAAGCTCATCGGTATCATCACAAACCGCGATATGCGCTTCCTCACCAATTACGACATGCCCATCCGCGATGTCATGACCAAGAACAATCTGATCACCGCTTCCGTCGGCACCGGTCTCCATGAGGCGCGCGAGATCCTTGCACAGAACAAGATCGAAAAGCTGCCCCTCGTCGACCGAGACGGTACCCTCTGCGGACTGATCACCATCAAGGATATCCAGAAGGCAACCAAGTACCCCAACTCCGCAAAGGACGCACAGGGCAGACTGCTTGTCGGTGCTGCCATCGGTGTCACAAGCGACGTTGTAGAGCGTGCGGGCAAGCTGCTTGAGGCAGGCGCCGACGTCCTCGTCCTCGACTCCGCACACGGCCACTCCAAGAATATCATCGACTGTGTCAAGAATATCAAGTCCGTTTATCCCGATGCACAGCTGATCGCGGGCAACATTGCAACCGCAGAGGCTGCCGAGGACCTGATCGCCGCAGGTGCAGATGCACTGAAGGTCGGTATCGGTCCGGGCTCTATCTGTACCACCCGTATCGTTGCGGGTATCGGTGTTCCCCAGATCACCGCAGTTTACGACGTCGCCTGCGTTGCACAGAAGTACGGCATTCCCGTCATCTCCGACGGCGGTCTGAAGTACTCCGGTGACATGGTCAAGGCGCTTGCCGCAGGTGCGGATGTGCTGATGATGGGCTCTCTGCTCGCCGGCTGTGAGGAATCCCCCGGTGAGACCGAGATCTATCAGGGCCGTTCCTTCAAGGTCTACCGCGGCATGGGCTCTCTTGCGGCAATGGAAAAGGGCTCCAAGGACCGTTATTTCCAGGAAGGCAACAAGAAGCTCGTTCCCGAGGGTGTTGAGGGACGCGTTCCCTTCAAGGGTCCGGTCGCTGACACCATTTATCAGATGCTCGGCGGTATCCGTGCAGGTATGGGCTACTGCGGATGCGAGACCATTCCGCTTTTGCAGGAAAACGGCAAGTTTGTCCGCATCACGGGCGCAGGTCTGCGTGAGTCTCATCCCCACGACATCAACATCACAAAGGAAGCACCCAACTATTCCGTTCAGTCTTAATAGCGATACAGAGCACCGTCCTTGCAGACGGTGCTCTTTTTGCACGCTTTCGATGCTTGATTTGCATAATTATTCAGAAAGCAAACGGTTTATCACGTGAATCATCTGTTTTTCTGCAAGATCATGCATCGAAATATGCAAAAATTCGATACGATCCTCTGTTTTTCATTGACAAGCGCCGAACGTTATGCTATAATGAGATATCCATCCCATTACCATTGAAAAACGAGGACTGTCAAATGAACGAATACCGCGAAAGCATCAACGATACAGAAAAGAAAAAGCGTTTTTCCGACCATATTATGCCAAGGCGTCTTCTGCGCGGCATCCTTTGGGCAGCAGGCGAGCTGCTCCTGCTGTACGTCATCCGTCGGATCACGGAGTTTCTCTGGCGCACGCTCTACATGAGCATGCCGCCGCTGAAGATCCCCGTATTTGTTCTGATGGCGATCCTCGCAGGCTGCTTTTTTACCTTCTGCGATGCCTTCCGTCTTTACAACGATCAGGCGATCAAGCATGATTTTTACGCCGCATACCGCGACTGCTCCTATCAGAAGCAGGAGGATCAGCGCATCATCCTGCACGGCGATCCTCTCAAAAACGACATTGCTTCGCTTGTCATCACGATGATCCCGCCCTTTATCGTCATCAATCTCACGGTTTTTATGGAGATCCTCATGCGCGACGATATTCTTTCTGTCTCGCAGGTCTATCCGATCACCGTGCCTGCCTTCTTCCTCAATCTGATCCTTGCCCTGATCGTCGTCGTCTCGTACGCCGTCTCTCATTGGTATGTTACGGTCCTTCTTCACAACAAGTGGTACGAAGAACGTCTGCAGAAGGAGCCTTCCGCGCCGGAGGGAGAGAAGACACCCTTTATGTGACCCAAAAGAAAACGCCCGCAGCTGCTTTCCACAGCAGGTACGGGCATTTTTTATTTCATTGTATGACAGATATGCACCGCAGATTTACTGCACGTACACGATCTCAGCCGCCAAAAGTGCCTCATTGCCCTCGGCAACGGTGATCTGCGACCACGCCTCCGCATCTCCGCCGAAATACACCGTCCCAAGCGCACCGCATCCCGCAAACGCCCCCTCACCGATCGAAGAAACCGACGCGGGGAGTGTGATCTCGGAAAGCGATCTGCATTCCGCAAAGGTATAGGGCTCGATCGTCTTCAGCTGTGCACCGCCGATGACGACCGTTTCCAGCGCGTAGCAATTATTGAAGGCGCGCAGACCGAGCGCAGTCAGCGTCTCGGGAAGGGTGATCTGCTTCAGTGCGGCACAATGAATGAATGCACGCTGCTCGATGCTGACAAGCGCATCGCTGAAGAGGACCTCCTCCAAGCGATCACAGTGGTTGAAGCATCCATCGGGAATGGTCAGCACACGGTCGGGAAGCGTGATGCTGACAAGGGTATCCGCATTGAGAAACGTCGATTCCTTGATCGCCGTCACGGCACACAGATCCAGCACGTCGGGGACGATCAGCCGATCCGCCTGCGGCAGACGGCTGCTGTAATCCGCATAAGTATTCTGAGAAAAGGAGATCTCGCCCTGCCCGTCCATCGAAAACCACGGGCTTGCCTTTGTCGTATACGAGACCGCATCCGATTTTCCCGCAAGAAGGTCGGCATATTGCTTCTTTGCCAAAGCAAGCTGATCGGAGGCATCCTGATAGTCACCTGCCGCACCGAACGCTTCGATTGCCGCCGCATAATCGCCTGCCTTCATGGCAGTCATTCCTTTTTTATAGTTTGCGGATGGAAGCACGGCGCGTGCGCCGATCATATATGCAAGAAATGCAATTGCCAGCAGGATCACAACGACCGTCAGCACACGGATCGCACGGTCGATCCTTGCTGCCTGCTGCGGGGTATTGCCATCGGGGATCTCCGTTTGTGTATTCTGTAAAAACAACATGGTCTGTTCCTCTCTGTTCCTTTGAACTGTGTACCTTATTGTACCACAAATCACCGCACAGAACAAGTACTTTCACAGAATTATCAGAAAAACACGATCACGTCAGGGCATCCACGATCACGACTGCGACCGTCATATCATCGCCGCGGCCGATCCGCTTTGCCGCATATGTACCGAGTGCTGCAGCAAGATGCTCCGGCAATGACCCGCTCTCAAAGCGCCCCGTTTCCGCCCCCTCTCTTCCCTTATCCGAGCACGTGTGCTCCTTTGTATTCTCCGCCGAGGCAGCCGGGATATCCCCTGCGGCTTTTTTTGCGGCACGCGCCGACCCGCGCCGCACCTCGTCCTCCTCCGTCAGACGGCAAAAGCGGTCCTGCGCACGTTTTCTCTCATATTCCTCGATTCCCCGCTTGACCGTTTCCGAGATCCATGCGGTATCCTCATACTCCCCGACCACACCGTCAGAGAAAAACAGCAGCATATCACCGCCGCACAGCGTCAGCGTGGTTTCCTCCGCCGAGACCTCGCGCAGTATCCCGATCGGTACCGTTCCCGACGCAACACGGAACAGATTCTCGCCGCGCAAAAGATACGAGGGAGCGGCTCCGCACTTGATAAAGCGCGCCTCTGCTGTGATCAGATCGATCTCGCACAGATCCACCGTCGCCGAGATTTCTCCCGCACGGCTGCGAAGAAAGCCGTTGAGCAGATTCAGGATCGCACCCTTCGCCCGCGATACCGACAACAGCTTCTCCAGAAAGAGCGCCGCGATCTGCGCCGTCACCGACGCATCCCGTCCGCTTCCCATACCGTCGCACACGAGCGCATAGAAGTAATCCGATCGGCTGGCAAACAGCGCAACAACATCGCCCGTCACCTCCTCACCCGCACGCTTGTCTCCCCATGAGCCGCATTGCACGCGCAGCTTCGGCTGTGCACGCATCGTCATGACAAGGGTCCTTCCTCCGTCCGTCAAGCGGTAATCCGGCGGCTGATACCGTACGCCCGCAAGCGCGGAAAACGCCCGGCGCACGTCCTCCGATCCGAGCAGCATCTCTGCGCTGCCCGCGTACATACCAAGATCCACGCCCGTCGCCACGACCGTGCGCCGCCTTTTGCCATAAACTGCGACCTCTCTTGCACGGAAGCCGATCCGTGCCATCGCCCGCTCCATGCGTCCCGAGAGCACCGTGTCCTTGGCGGTCGCAGAGGCGTTTTCCTCCGCGGAGGCGCGCAGGAGCTTCGCCATTCCCTCGTAATCCTGTGCGGCGACCTCCGTTTTATCCTTCGTTATTTTTTCCTCACAGAGGACGGCGGCTCCGTCATTCATGGCCGCAAGCATATTCTGAAGGCTCGGACACCGACGGTCAAGGGGTGCAAACGCGGCGCTCATCTCCGCTCTTCCCTTTCGGTGGATGCACAGCGTGATCCTTCCCATGGCATCCGCTGTGGATGAAAACTCCGTTTTCCAGCAGACATCGTGCTGTGCACATCCCGCACAGTAACGGTCCGCCGTGCTCTCGCAAAGCTGCCGTATCTCCTGCAGTGTCGGCCGTTTTACGCGGTCGGAAAGGTGATAAAAGGTTGCGGAAAGCCCCATCAGTATCCCCGACAGAACATCCAGCTCCTCTGCCAGCGTTCCGATGCCGAGGACCTTTGGGGAGGGCAGCACCGTCTCATCGGAAAAAGCAACCGCAGCACCGCCCTTTTTCTCATCCGTACCGCTTTCCGTACGCAGTCCCGCAAGCAGCTGCGGTATGTACCGTATCATCGGATATGCGGCAGCCGACACCACTGCCATTTCCGGCACCACCGAGCGTATTGCCGCAAATTCACCGATATAAATGGCGTATGCAGCTCCCGCACACAGCGAAAGGATCACGGCAGGTGCCGCATGCACGGTGAAAAGAAGTCCCGAAACGGCGCCGATCAAGGCATACGCGGGTGCATAGAGCGCATCGCAGGCAAATCCACACAAAAGACCGCAGAGTCCCCCGCGCAGATACCCGCCCCGCTTGGATATGTAAAGGGTGATCGCGTGTGCACAGAGCATACGCAGAGAGAAGCCGAAGAAAAGGGTCCCGCCCATCGATGCCGTCAGTGCATAACAAACAGCGCCGATCCCGCCCTCCATGCGTGCCGCGGCGGTAAGCGGTCTGCTGTTTTGCAGCTCCCCATCCCAAACAAGGTCAAAGAATCCGCAGAACAGATAGGTAAATATGGGTATCGCACACAGAAGGAAGAGCGCCGACATCACAGCGCGCACCGTTTCCTCCGCACCGAGCACCAGACCTGCTGCGATCGGACACGCGGCGATCACACCGATCCCGACGCGCAGCGCCGTGCTCTGTGCAAATACCCCGGACGGGAAGAGTACCCGCCCAAGCCATGCAAGAGAAATGCCCTCATCTCCCGCCCGTATCCGAGACCTGCCGTCCTCTCCCGACAGGTTCATTTGCTGTACATTGGAAACGGTAAGAAACCGTCCGATGGCATAACGGATGCCGACACATAAAACGAGCGCGCTCACATACAGCCCGCGCATCTCCCCTCCCCCAAGGTGCGAAAGGAGCGCACCGATCGCTGCGGCAGGCAATGCCGTACCCGACGCACAAACAAATGCGATCCCCAGCGGCTGCATCTCATAGGCAAGCGAGGCAGAAGCGAACAGTGCGCCGAGGAGAAGCATGGCAAGCAGTCTGCAGATCCTCCTCACAAGCGCATGGACACGGCGTTTCTGCACGGTCATGTGTCCCACACCTGTCACATGCTCGTCAAAAAACGAAGGAAGCCTGCGCCTCAGTCCCGCAAGCAGTCCCCCCTCTTCCTTGTACGGTCTTTTTCTGTCGGGTTCCGCACCGTTTTCCCCGTGCATCGGTGCGGAATCCTCGTATGCATTGTACGCATCCCGGATCTGACGGGGTTCTGTTTTGTTCGTCATATGTATTTCCCTCTCCTTTTATTTCCCGACATCCTGCACGGTGTGACACGGTTCCGGATGCCGCCATCCACCCTGCCGTCGGTTTGCCTATATTGTATCACAGACCCCCTGCACACTCCGTCGTTGTCTGTCTGTACTTTTATTCATGTTTTGGACAGCTTTTCTCAAAGCAAAGCGGGAAATTGCGGGAAACCGTATGCGGCGGAGGTTTTTGTCACACGTTTTTTTCAAAAGCCGTCCCCCTCAAAAAAGAAAAAAACAGACCCTCCCTGACAGCAAGCGCCGTCAAGGGGGATCTGTCCGTATGTGGTTGTCATTGTCCTTGCACGGGGCTCATGCACGGATCTGCCGCATCAGCAGCTCTGCCGTCACGCCTCGGTGCCATGGCTTCCGCACCGTGCGGAAGATCGTCGGAGTCGAAGATCAAAAGATCAGAAGATCAAAAGATCAAAAGATCACAGATCAAAAGATCACAGATCAAAGATCCAGCGCATTCCTCGGACACTGCGAGACACATTCCATACAGAAGATACATTCCGTTCCGTTTTTGCGCGATCTGCGGTTGTCCGTCATATCTACCTCCATCGGACAAGCCCGCTTGCACTTGCCGCAGGAGATACACCTTGTCTGATCGCATCGGACACGTGTCAGGGAAAAATAACTCATCGGCTTTAAGAACACCGTGATGGGACAGAGGTATTTGCAAAACGCCCGATTGTCCCGCAGTCTGTATGCAAGCACGATGCCGACCGCATAATAGACGGCATTTCCGATGAGAAAGCTCCAAAACATGATCCGCTCCATGTTTCCCACGCGAAGCAAAAACAGCACCGCCACAAACACAAAGGAAAGCGCAAAGGTGATATACCGCAAAAAGCCAAAGCCCCTTCTCCGTGCGGCAGGTGTCTTATACGGAAGCATATCCAGGATCATTGCCGTCCAGCAGGCATATCCGCACCAGCCTCGGCCGAAGAGGAGCGGACCGAAGATCTTTGCAACCGCATAGTGGATCGTTGCAGCCTCAAAAACGCCGGTAAACAGATAATACCAAAATCCCTCGATCTGCATATTTTCACCCGAGACGATCCCAAGATAGATGAGCATATAGCATCCGACAAGCAGCTGCACGACGCGCCGCGCGTGCTTGTATTTCCGTGAAAAAAGGAACAGTCCAAGGGAAATGGACAGTCCTATGTAGTTGAAATTAAAAAGATAAAACAGATTGTCCTTTGTCAGCCACAGAACCACTGCGATCACCTCGAAGACAAGCAGGGTGATCAGCGAGGGAAGATGGTCTTTTTTCATCGCTTCTGTCCTCGTTTTTTCAATACCGAAGAAGGACTGCATTGCGGGTACGCGCCCATCTTCGCTTCCTTTATTGTATGTTACAGTCAATATTATAGACAATTTCAGACATTTTGTCAATGGGAGAAAAGGAAACAGCCGTCACAAAACAAAAACAGCGCGGCAGTACACCGCGCTGTTCCGAATATACAATGTTCCATCCGCGCATCAGGCGATCTCGCCCGCATAACGCTGCGAATGTGTGGGGGGATCATCGCTGGATCCGTCCCGAGCCGTCGCCGCCTGCAAGCTTTTCGACCTCTGCCGCCGAGACCATGTTGTAGTCTCCCTCAACGGTATGCTTGAGCGCGCTTGCGGCAACCGCAAATTCCAGCGCCTGCTGCGGATCCTTGCCGCTCAGAAGCGAATAGATCAGACCGCCGCCGAAGCTGTCACCGCCGCCGACACGGTCGACGATATGCAGATCGTACTTCTTGGAGAAGAAGAACGCATCCTCTGCCGCCCGATACAGCATTGCGCTCCAGCCGTTATCGGATGCGGAGCGGGATTCTCTGAGCGTGATCGCAACGGTCTCAAAGCCGAAGCGCTCAGCAAGCGTACGCGCAACATACTGATAGCCGTCGCGGTTCAGGCTGCCCTTTGTAATGTCGGTTGCCGGTGCCTCGATACCGAATACGTCCTTTGCGTCCTCTTCGTTTGCAATACAGACATCCACATAGCTGCAAAGCATCGTCATCGCTTCTCTTGCCGCTTCTCTTGTCCAGAGCTTTCCGCGGTAATTGAGGTCACAGGAAATTTTGATGCCGCGCTTCTTTGCCGCCTCGCAGGCCTCCTTTGTGATCTGCACAAGGTTTTCGCCGAGCGCAGGTGTGATGCCCGTAAAGTGGAACCAATCCACGCCCTCAAAAATGCTGTCCCAATCGAAATCCGAGGGAGATGCCTTCTGAATGGCAGAGCCCGCACGGTCATAAATGCAGACAGAGCCTCTCTGGGATGCGCCCTTTTCGTTGTAATAAATACCGACTCTGTCACCGCCGCGCACGATCCTTGTGGTATCCACGCCGTATCTGCGCAGACTGTTGACTGCCGCCTGACCGATGGAATGGGTGGGAAGCTTTGTGACATATACCGCATCCATGCCGTAATTTGCAAGGGAAACGGCAACATTCGCCTCGCCGCCGCCAAAGGTAAAGGCAACGTGGTCACACTGAACAAATCTTTCAAAGCGGTCGGGCTGAAGACGGAGCATCAGCTCGCCGAAGGTAACGATCTTCGCCATATCGTTTTCTCCTGTTGTTTTCTTATTTATGATTTTTTATTTGTTTTATGCAAATGCGGCATTGCGCGCTTCTCTGCAAAGTGCCGTGATCTGCTCGAAATCGCCGTCTGCGATCATCTTCTTGGGACATACCCAGCTTCCGCCGACCGCAAGGACGAACGGTGCATCAATATACTCGCGGACATTTGCGGCATCGATACCGCCCGTGGGCAGGAAACGGATCCCGCCGAAGGGTGCGGAAAGGCTCTTCATTGCCTTCAGTCCGCCATAGACATTTGCCGGGAAAAACTTGATCACGTCAAGGCCCATCGCGATCGCTGCCATGATCTCGGTCGGAGTGACGCAGCCGGGCGTAACGGTGATCCCGCGCGCGGTACAGTACCGAACGACGTCCGCATCAAAGCCGGGAGAAACGATGAACGATGCGCCCATCTCGCAGGCAAGCTTGCACTGCTCCTCATTGATGATCGTTCCTGCGCCCACCAGCATCTCGGGACAGCTCTGCGCAACAGAACGGATCGCCTCGGGTGCCGCCGCCGTACGGAAGGTGATCTCCATGACGTCGATACCGCCCGCAAGCAGCGCCCGTGCGGTCGGGACTGCATCCTTTGCATCATCGATCACAACGACGGGGACAATGCCCGCTGCTGCCATTCTTTCTGTTACTGTCATTTGTTTTTACCTCTTTTCGCTTTGAAATATACGCAATTGCAATGATTTCCATATTTTTGCATTCGGTTTCGCGGCGCGCCGTCAGCTGCGGTAACGCAGAAGCGCCGTCAGCGCCGAAACGGTGTCCGGCTCAAACATCGGACTGCCGTTGTACACGATCATCTGACCGGGGTACGCATAGTTGACCACGGTAAAGTCCCCGATGTGGAAGATCAGGTCCAAATGGTCGGAAAAATTGGCAAGGCTCATATTGGTCGCAACGCCGTTTTTCACGGTCTGGAACAGCGATGCCGCATTTGCAAGCGTGGTAATGTCGGCAACCGATGTCATCATGGATGCCGCCATGTCGCGGATCACGCCCATACGGGAAATGTCGCGGTCCTCATAGCCCGCATACCGCAGAACGTGCATGGCATCCTCGCCCGTCAGCCACTGTGTGCCCTCCTTGAGCGAAATGACAAGCCCCTCCGTCTCGTCCTCATATTCCATATCACAGGGCACGCGGAAGGAAAGTCCGCCCAGCTCGTCGATGATATCCTGCATGGCGGGAATGCTGACAATGCCGTAATAATCCGGAGCAAAGCCGGTCAGTGCCGTGATCTTGCCCAGATAAAAATCCACACCCTTATTGATCAGAACAGAGCCCAGGTCTGTATAAACACCGTCGACAAATACACGCGTATTGCCCGACAGACACGTCAGAGTCAGCCGTCTGTCCTCCTTATCCACGCGGCCGATGAGGACCGCATCGGCGGAGATGCTGCGCTTCTGCTCATAGGTCAGCTGCTGATCAACGCCCTCCTCCTGTACACCCGAAAGCGCCTGCGCCAGGATCTCGGAGATCGATTCGTGATAGTCGTCAAAGATCTCCGCGCAATAGTCCAGTCCCACAAGCACGAAATTGAAGGAATTGCCTTGAATGGTGGTGGACTCGGGAGGCGTGGTATCATCAAAGGGGTTGAATACCTCTGTCACTGCCTCTGTTGTCTGTGCTTCTTCCGTCTCACGGGAGATACCGAAGCCCTCCGCAAAGCTGTCCGCGGCAAACACCGCCACATAATAGGCAAGAAAGCCAAAGATCACAAGCGACACGCAAAAGGTGATCGCGAAATTTCTCAGCGAAGCCATGACGCATCCTCCTCTCCTGTTTTTTTCTGTACAGATCCTATTCTCCCTATATTATAGAACACTTTCCGCAAATTTTCAATATCTGATCTGTGAATTTTTTGTGTTTCTCCCTTTTTCTCCGATTTTCCCGTCCGTTTGGTTTTGTGTGCAGAGGAGAACGCGAACAAATTGATAGATTTCTGTGAATTCTTTGCAAAAGGTCTTCCTTTTGCCGCAAAAATCTGCTATAATAAAAGAATCGGCGGAACAGCATTTCTGTAACCGCGTAAAACAAAAACATCTCCAACCAAAGGAGCTTCGTTATGGCAAATCAAAAGAATCAGGCAGGCTGTGCAAAGGACGATGTCCTTGCATGCCGCAAGGGAAAGATCGGCGGCGAGGCCGTTCTGGAAGGCATTATGATGAAGGCGGGCGGTACGTATTCCATCGCCCTGCGCCGCGAAAGTGATCATAGAATACGCATCTCCGACCACAAATATACCTCTCTGCGCGACAGGTACAGGCTTCTGCGCCTGCCCATCGTGCGCGGTGTGGTCAATCTGGTGGAGTCGCTGCTCCTCTCCTATAAGGTCCTTGGGATCTCTGCCGAGGAATACGGTCTTGAGGAGGAGGCGGAGCCCGGCCGCTTTGAGCGCTGGCTTGAGCGCCGCCTCGGACAGAATCTGGTCAATATCGTCATGATCATCTCCGCTGTGCTCGGCATCGCGCTCGGTGTCGGTCTGTTCTTCTTTGTTCCCATGCTTGTGACAAAGGGTCTTGACCATCTGCTCGGCGGAACGCTGGGCTGGTTCAAGAACGTCATCGAGGGCATCATCCGCATCGGCATCTTTGTCTGCTATGTATGGCTCGTCTCCTTCATGAAGGACATCCGCCGCACCTTCCAATACCACGGCGCCGAGCATAAGACCATCTTCTGCTACGAGCAGGGACTGGAGCTGACGGTGGAAAACGTGAAAAAGCAGAGCCGCTTCCATCCCCGCTGCGGCACCAGCTTCATCTTTGTGATCCTCATTCTCTCCGTCATCGTCGCATCCTTCATCACATGGGACAGCCTTCTTGTCCGTTTGTGCATCAAGCTTCCCATGCTTCCGCTGGTCGTCGGTGTCGGCTTTGAGTTCATCATGTACGCAGGCAAGCACGACAATCTCTTTACCAAGATCCTCTCTGCACCCGGTCTCTGGATGCAGCGTATGACGACAAAGGAGCCCGATGACGCTCAGATCGAGATCGCCATTGCGGCTGTCAAATATACCCTCAAGGACGAATACCCCGATTTCCGCGTGGAGGAGGTCGAGGGCGAGGACTACTGTCTGGTCGCAGAGTGACCCGGCAAGCAGCCGCGCCGTCCCGATTTTGAAAGCACAGCCGACAAGGTCCAAAGACCGACAAGGCCGGACGGCCGATGGGGCAACGAAAGGAAGGGCAGATCTATGACATATGCAGAGCTGAAGCGCGCATTGCGCCTGTCCCTGTCCGATGCCGCACAGCAGTCGGGACTGTCCATTGACTGCGTTTACGAGGCAGACGAGATCCTGCGCCTGCGCGCGGGCATGGACCGCGCCGCTGTGATCATGCACAGCGCAAGGGACGTACCCGACGATGCGGCACAGCAATGCCTTGACACGGCGCGCCGCCGTGCATTCGGTACACCGCTTGGACATCTGCTCGGCTGCTCTCCGTTTTTCGGACACGACTTTTTTGTCTCCGGCGGATGTCTGATCCCGCGGGCAGATACCGAGGTCATTGTCGAGGAGGTGCTCCGTCTCCTTCCCGCCGGCGGTGTGCTCTGGGATCTTTGCACAGGCTCGGGATGCATTCCCCTCTCCGTGCTTGCAGAGCGAGAGGATGTCTCTGCGTGGGCGCTGGAGCTTTATCCGCAGGCATATGCGGCAGCAGAGGAGAACCGACGCCGCTTCGGCGCTGTCGGGGAACGGCTTCATCTGTGCCGCGGTGACATTTTTCTCGGGGACAGCCCCGCAGACAGTCCCCCGCCGAATGTCATCTCCGCAAATCCGCCCTATATCCCGACCGACGTCTGCAAAACGCTGGATGCGCAGGTCAAGGCAGAGCCGATCACAGCCCTTGACGGCGGCGAGGACGGTCTTGCTTTTTACCGCGCGATCCTTTGTCACTATCTGCCCCGTCTTGCGCCCCGCGGCTGCATCGTCCTTGAGATCGGCTGCGATCAGGGAGAGCAGCTCCGCGCTCTTGCACGGGAGCATGGCTGCAGCTGTCAGCTCCGACGCGACTGGGGCGGCAATGACCGTGCCGCGATCCTGTTCCGCCTGACAGAGAAAGCACCGTCATGAGGCCATATAAAACCGTTGCGGCACTGCTTCTTGCCGTCTGCGTGCTCCTTGCATTCTGGGTCCTTGGCGGCAGACTCTGCATTTTTGCACGTATCACAGGATACCCATGCCCCGGATGCGGCATGACGCGCGCCGTGCTTGCCGTCTTCCGCGGAGATCTCGGTGCCGCCTTTTCCCATCATCCGCTTTGGGTAACGCTTCCCGTCATAGCACTTCTGCTTCTGCGTGCCGTTTTTCCCGCCGCCTTCGATCGGATGCTTACCCGTATCTCCGTCTCTGCAGCCGTATACCGCCGCATCGAGTCGGCCGCAGCCGTTCTTTTGCTTGCGGCGTTCCTCCTTGTATATATCCTCCGTCTCACACAGGGCTTTCGTTGACGGCACACGGATGCATACGATTTTTCCTTTGCTTTTTCTTTTTTTCGGAAAGCAAAAAAACGCATGAACGCTGCCGCTGCTGCATATCGTTTAGGACGGATGCTTCCCCGGACACACGTTTTTGCCGCCATACCGCTTTCCCGATGACCGATCATCTACGATAAGGAAACCTTCGCTTTGCGAAAACAAGGGTAATTGTCATGAAAAAAACACTTCTTTGTCTCTTCGGCGGACGATCCACCGAATATGAGGTCTCCCTGATGAGCGTCTGCTCCGTTTTGCGGGCGCTCGACACGGAAAAATACGATACGCTGATGCTCGGCATCACCCGCGAGGGCACCTGGTACCTCTATAACGGTACACTCGAGGCCATCGCAGACGACACCTGGCACACCGACCGTGCACATCTGCGCCGTGCCATGCTCTCCCCCTCTCCCGCCGATGGCGGCTGTCTTTATGCCGAGGTCCCGGACTGCGGCACGGAGCTGCATTCCTTCGCCGCATACAAGATCGATGTTGTGTTCCCCGTCATGCACGGCGCCTTCTGTGAGGACGGCACCCTGCAGGGGCTGCTCTCCATGGCAGGTATCCCCTATGTGGGTCCGCACTGCGCCGCCTCCGCCGTTTCCATGGACAAGGCATTCACCAAAATGATCCTCTCCAATTACCCCGTTGACCAGGCACGCTATACCGTCATCACCCGCACCGCACTGATGCGTGACCCCGATGCCGCGATCGCCGCAGCAGAAGCCGTGGACGCGTATCCGCTGTTCGTAAAGCCGGCAAACGCAGGCTCCTCGGTCGGTGTTTCCAAGGCGCGCTCCAAGGAGGAGCTTCTGCGTGCGCTCCGCTGTGCCGCCGAATATGATGACAAGATCCTCGTTGAGGAATGTATCGTCGGCCGCGAGGTCGAATGTGCCGTGCTCGGCAATGAGGATGCACAGACGGCAGTCCCCGGCGAGATCGATCCCGGCAGCGATTTTTATGACTATGATACCAAATATGTAAACGCAACCAGCGCCGATCATATTCCCGCACGCATCTCCGACGGGGCACTTGCACGCGTCAGGGCACAGGCGAAGCTGATCTATGAGGCGCTTGGCTGCAGAGGACTGTCCCGTGTCGATTTCTTTGTCACAGCAGAGGAACGCATCGTCTTCAATGAGATCAATACCCTGCCCGGCTTCACCTCGATCAGTATGTATCCCAAGTTGTGGAACCACATGGGCAAGTCCACAACAGCGCTGATCGACGCGCTGATCGAATATGCCATGCAGGCATAACACAAAAAAGGAGAATTGTCATGCGCGAAGAAAAAAACAGACCGATCGGCGTCTTTGACAGCGGTCTTGGCGGTCTGACGGCAGTCAAGGAGATCGGCTTGCGCCTTCCCCGCGAGGAGATCGTGTATTTCGGCGACACCGGACGTGTCCCGTACGGCACCCGCTCCGCACAGACCGTCTGCCGCTATGCGCTTCAGGATATGCGTTTTCTTTTGAAGGAGGCAGACTGCAAGGCAGTCGTCGTTGCCTGCGGAACGGTATCCGCAAATGCCATGCCGCTTCTGCGCCAAAGCTTCTCCGTTCCCGTGATCGGCGTGATCGAGCCCGCAGTCGATGCCGCTGTCGCCGCAACCAAAAACGGACGCATCGGTGTCATTGCGACACCGTCCTCCATCGCCTCCGGCGCTTATGAAAAAACACTGCACGAAAAAAACAGCGATCTGCAGGTATTCTGCGCGGCATGCGCACTGCTTGTGCCGCTGGTGGAAAACGGCTTCACCGACCCTGAGGATCCCATCCCGACGCTGACCGTACAGCGGTATCTCCGTCCCCTGATCGAGGCGGATATCGATACGCTCATTCTCGGATGCACCCATTATCCCCTCCTGCGGCCGATCATTGCGCGCCAGCTCCCCGGCGTCACCCTCATCGATACGGGTGTTGCGGCGGCGGGCGCACTCGGCGAGCTTCTCTCAAGTGAGGACCTGCACCGCACGGATACCGACACGTGCAAGGGAAGGATGCGTTTCTTTGTCAGCGATGAGCCGACCGGCTTTGCGCAGGCGGCAGCACGCTTTCTCGGTACTGAGGACGGCGCATTTCCCGCAGTTGAGCGTATCCGCATTGAGGAATACTGATCCGCGGCAGCCGATCAGCAAAAGAACAGGAAGATCGATATGAACACAGAAAAAAACGACCGCTTTACCGTACCCTATACCGTATATCTGCATATGACCGACAAAAACGGAAGATGCCATGCGGGCGATCTTCTCCGTCTGATGCAGGACTGCGCAACGCTTCAGCTGGAGCACCTCGGTCCGACGATGACAGAGATGCGGGATGCACAGCGTGTCTTCCTTTTGACACGCATCTCCATTGACATCCGTCATCCGTTTGCGCCCTATGAGTCGCTGTACGCACAGACATGGCCCTGTACCTCCAGCCGCGGCGCGGTTTTTGACCGTGATTTCCTTTTACATACCCGTAACAGCAGCAAAGAGATCTCAGATGCCGCCGTGGTCGGTGCCTCTCAATGGGCGCTTCTGGATACCGCACACGGAAAGCTTCTGCGTGTGGACGACATCGGGATCCCCTTTGCCCGAGAGGAAAAGGTGCAGACCTCCATCCCCCTGCGCTTCCGTATCCCAAGGGATCTCCCGCTTGTATGCGGCGGTGAGCGCACTGTACGCTTCACCGATATCGACCGCAACGGACACATGAACAATACCCGCTATGCGGATCTGTTCTGTGACTATCTGCCGCAGATCGCCGCAGGGATGAGGATCACGGCGTTTGCCATCTCTTATCAGAAGGAGGCAAGGCTCGGCGACGTTCTGCGCGTGATGTATACGGAGACCCCCGATGAAAACGGCCTTCTGTACGTCCGTACCGTGCGTGTCGGAGACGGCACCGTCAACATGGAGGCAGCGATACGGCTCGCATCCGATATCCCCTCCGATACCTGATATACGCCCCCTCCCGCAAGTGCATTGCGGGAGGTTCTTTTTTTGCGGACAACAAAGCGGAGAACCGCGTACCAATCCCTTGACAAATATCGGTATTGGTATTATAATGGAAGAAAACGGACAGCAAAGGAGCTTCCCCTATGAAACCGATCATAAACAAAAAATTCGCCATCATCACATCCGCTGTGCTGATCCTTTTGGCGATTGTCGCGGCGCTCATCCTCCCGACCGCATTTGGAGAAAACGATCTTGAAAAGCAGCTCGATCTCGGACGGCACTGTCTTGTGGAGCTTGACTACGAGGGTGCGATCCTCGCCTTTGAGCGCGCCATCGAGATCGATCCCCAAAGCGTCGATGCATATGTCGGATTGGCAGAGGCATATCTTGCCACAGGCAGCATGGAGGAAGCACGCACACTTTTTGAGAAGAGCTATACCCTTTTCAAAAGCACCGAGGTCATGCTCGGCGCAGCTTCCGCTTTATCTGAGAACGGCGATGACGAGGCGGCAGTCTTTGCCTTGGAGATCGCGCTGCAATACGATGCCAAAAACGAAAACATCTATCTTCTGCTTGCCGATGCTTACATAGCGCTCGGCAGAGAGGACGATGCGCGTGCAATTCTCGAAGCCGGTCTTTTGGAAACCGAAAGCGATACAATCGAAAAGAAGCTGAATGAGCTGTTTCCTGCGGAGACGGAGACATCCCAAGAGGACAACAACAAGTTAAAGATCGCTGATCCCAATCTGGAGGCGGCATTGCGAGATGCAATCGAAAAATACGAGGGAGATCTGTATGTTTCCGATTTTGCACAGACGACCAAACTTGATCTTGAAGCGCAAAACATCTCCGATCTTTCCGGTATGGAATCGTTTTCTGCTCTGACAAATCTAACTGAATTGGATTTGAGCGGCAATCAAATCCGTGACATCTCTCCGCTTGTCGGCTTGACGAATCTAACGCGTTTGGATTTGTGGGACAATCAAATCAGTGACATCTCTCCGATTGCCAACTTAACCAATCTGTTATATTTTGATTTGGGAAAAAATCAAACCGGTGATATCTCACCGATTGCTAACTTAACCAATTTGATGTGGCTGCGTTTAAGCCACCATCAAATCAGCGATATCTCGCCGATTGCTAACTTAACCAATCTGATGACTTTGAATTTGGGTAACACTCAAATCAGTGATATCTCGCCGATTGCTAACTTAACCAATTTGACACAGTTAAGATTGAGTATCAATCAAATTAGTGACATCTCACTGCTTGTCAACTTAACCAATCTGACAGCGTTGGATTTGGACTGCAATCAAATCAGCAACATCTCACCAATTGCCAACTTGACCAATTTGACATGGTTGAATTTGGGTATCAATCAAATCAGCGACATTTCTCCACTTGCTAACCTAACAAATCTGACGGATTTGTATCTGGAAAACAATCCAATCACCGATTGGTCGCCCGTTGACCATGTTACAAATGTCAGCGGCAGACCGTAATAAAAAAGGAAAGGGTATGACATTATGAAGTCTATCGTAAGCAAAAAATTCGCCATCATCACAGCGGCGGTACTGATCGTCCTTGCGATCGCCGCAGCGCTCATCCTCCCGACCGCGCTCGGAAAAACCGACCTTGAAAAGCAGCTGGACCTCGGTCAGCGCTGTCTTGTGGAGCTGGACTACGAGGGTGCGATCCTCGCCTTTGAGCGCGCCATCGAGATCGATCCCAACAATGCCGATGCGTACATCGGATTGGCAGAGGCGTATCTTGCCGCAGACGGCGGAAAAACAGACAATGTACATAACGTCCTTGCACAAGGCTACGCCGCGACGGGCAGCGAAGACCTTGTGATCCGGTTTGCACAGGAATGTGTAAGCCGCGGCACGGATCCCCTTCCCACAAACGGTGCACTTACCGCCTACGACGTTCTCGCGGAAAAGACATCCGATCCGCAGGCGCTTGCTGTGTCCTTCGCCGAGCTGTTTCTGAATGCGGACAATTCCACGGGTTTCAGCAATGTGATGTATAAAAACAGCTTCACTCCACAGGGTGTTGATATCATCATGCATATCGCCAATCTCTTAATGAAAAGAGGAGACTACCGCTCGGCAATCGACGCGTATGACATGGTCATTGGGGCATTTGAGCAGAATGTCATCTCCGCCGATATTGCCGTGAACGCATATCTCGGTCTTGCCGATGCGTATATGGCACTTGGCAACGAAGAGAACGCCATTTCTGTTTTGGAGGACGGTTATGCCGCGCTTGATGAATCTCCTGCGATCGCAGACCGTCTGAACGAATTCTTCGAGGACGGTTACTTCGACGCCATGGGAGAGCCTCCTGCCGAGATCACCGATGCCGTTCTTGGCGCCGCACTGTGCGAAGCCCTCTCCGCTCCGGAGGGTACAGAGCTGTTCCCCTATGATCTTGAGCAGATCACGGTCCTTGACCTCCGCGCCCGCGGTATCGAGGACATCACGCCGCTGAAATACTGCCTCAATTTGAAAGAGCTGTATCTCGACGACAACAATATCCGCGATCTCTCCCCGCTTTCCGGACTTCAGAAGCTGATGTTTTTGAGTCTGAACGGCAATCGGATCTCCGATCTCTCGCCGCTTGCGTCCCTTCCCGCGCTTTCCCACCTGTTGCTGAGCGACAATGCGATCAGCGACCTCACCCCGATCGCGGATATCGGCCTGATGACACTGAGTCTTGCAAACAACCGCATCACCGATATTTCCCCGCTTGCGTCACACAGATCCATGACCTTTCTGAACCTCAACGGCAATGCAATCACGGATATTTCCGCCATTGCAGCAATGGCATGGCTGAACGATCTGTATCTTGCAAACAACAGTATTTTCGATCTTTCTCCTCTTTCGGACCTTGCCGCAGTAAGAGAGCCCTATCTGAATCTGAATCTGTATTTTGAAAACAATCTGATCTCCGATCTCTCTCCGCTCGCTTCCCTGACAGGCATCATGGAGCTGGATCTGCGCGGAAATCCCGTCACCGATTGGTCCCCCGTTTCTCACATCGAAAATGTACTCGGAAGACCCGAGAGCTCTGACAGCACCCGTCTGAGCGCAAACGATTGGTACTACGCAGGCGACGATTCCGGCAACGGAATCGAATATATGCGCTTCTCCTTTGCCCCCGACGGCACCGCAGAATTCATGCACGGCACAACTCCCGGCGAGTGGCCCGATGTCCTCCGCGGCACATGGTATATCGAAGCTGCGCAGATTGTTGCCGCGATCCAAACCGGAGGCGGTACCGAAACCGTTTTCTTTGATTATGTCATTGAGGAGGATTCTCTTGTGCTGATCCCCGCAGAATCTCCCGATGAGCCCCGTACCTTTATGTCGGAGAAGGCCTACCTCGCGTCGACATCTCCCGATCCCGCCCTCACCGCCACCCCCTGGTACTGCGTTTATGATGATGACAACGTCGGTTACACCGTCGTCATGCGTGCAATCTTTGCAGAGGACGGCTCGGCAAGCATCGACTACGGTGTTTTCCAAAGCTCCTGGCTTGAGGGCCTCATCGGCACATGGCAGCAAGATGACGGCCGGATCATCTTCCATCAGCAGAGCTACATCCTGTACAGTGACGGCGAAGAAGGATCGGAAACCGTTTCACAAACGGATACCGTCATCTTTGACTACATCATCGACGGCGATACGCTGACACTGATCCCCGCAGAAGCCCCCGACGATCCCCGTACATTCATCACAGAAGACGCCTATTGGGCACAGTTCGGCTGATCTGCAGGGGCAGAAGGTACACATCCCCACACAGGACAAACAGAAAACAAAAAGAGGACACAATATCGTGCAATGTCATTTAGATAAGATGGTGCTGGTTTCGATATCGAATCTCCCCCTATTCTGTTCGTCATTGAAATAAAAAGATGGATATAACACACCGTTGTCGGAAATGTTCAGCGGTGTGTTTGTTTTTGGGGACAGAAATAGCTGTTGACAAAATAGGTATTATATCCCTGTATTATTCACTACAGTCCGGATATACTGCCAATTCACCATAATTATATAAAAATATCAATAATATATTTCTATATTTTATATAAGAATAGAAGTATAAAATTTAGATAGCTGCTTAGATAAATACCGATTTAGCAACACGAAACATCTCTCGTTTACTCGAATAATCCAAGAGAAAAACACAGCGCTTTCTGTCAAGACAAATTCAGACTCATGTGCTATAATAATATCACAAGCAAACGGCCGGATGTTTGAAAACAAGAACAGGAGGACAGAATCATGGAAAACAGCGAACTGATTACCAAAGCACTGAAATATATTCGATCAGAAAATAAAAACAGCGGGATTACCATTGAAGATGTGGCGGATCACGCAGGTTTTTCGACAGATTATTTTAACCGTGTTTTTCTCGCACATACCGGATTCAATGTCATGGAATATGTGCGGTTTAGCCGTATGAAAAAAGCAGCGCATTTGCTGCGTACCACGGATAAAGATATTCTTGACATTGCTCTTGACAGCGGTTATGAAGCACATGAAAGCTTTTCACGGGCTTTCAAAAAACAGTACGGTGTTAGTCCCGTAGAATACCGCAAACAAACCGAGAAAACAGAAGCATTCTACGGAGACTTTTTCAACGACACGGTTGGAGCGAGGCTGACGCATGAATTCGAAGGTTTTAAAATCGCCGATACCGACGAAGTGATTGATTTCATGCTGGAAACGGGTGCTCTCAAATACGGTTATGTTGCCATATGTTGTCGGGTAAACGGCGGTGCTGCTATATACAACGGCGAGGACTTCCGGGACGGATTTATCTGGTTTACGGAATGGGACGGCAGATTCATGGGTGATATTGTTTGCGACAATTACGAAAAAATCGCTGATTATCTGAAAATATTTTCTGACGACCATTTTGATATGGTTATCTATACTACAGATGATGACCACAGAATCAAAGATACTTTGGCAGGGTACGGCGTGAACATATCCGGGATAGATCGATATGAAGAACGGTATTATACCGGTGAACCATATCAGATCACACCGCCTGACGGATATACAGTACGTATGATCCAATACGATAATTATGATACTGTCCGTTCTTTCTGCGATAAAAAAGGATGCTACACGCATTATATTCCTCATATGAAGCAAGAACTTTACCAGCGAGATATTCTTGGAAATGAAGAACATTCCGTTTTCGGATTTGCTATTTTTTATCGGGACGAGATCGTGGGCATAAGTCTCGGAGGACTCCAGCGTGTACATGGATTTGTGATAAACAACTGTATAGCTACTACTTTGCTTGATGAGCACAAAAGCGAAGAACTGTATGAGTACGTTTTCAAGTTTATCACAAATGAGGCTCTTGAAAAAGGGGCATTACCTTTCGATGATATTCAGACACCGTTCACAAAAGAAAACAGTAAAAGCGGTAAGTTTGATTCTTCAGAGTTCGGATATAAAACATCTGTGTTCAGTTGTCATATTAAATAACAGAGAAAGCAGATTCTCAGCAAAAATGAGGATCTGCTTTTTGTTATAGGCTAAGAAAGTTTATCAAAACTTGATATGCCTTATCTAAATGACATTGCAATATAGTGTCCTCTTTTTTCAAATTCTAATAGATAGTAAAAAGATCACAAAAACATTTCAATCTCTGTTATTCACATAAATCAGCACATATTCCCCTCTTGCCATTTTCATCACTTTATGGTATACTGATAAAAAAAGAGGGAACTTTCCCCACAGTACAATAAAAAGAAAAAGGAGAATCACATCATGATCGCAAATCTGGTATCCGTTCATGTCAAGGAAGAATATGTAGACGCATTCCGCGAGATCACCGCGTACAACCACGAAAACACACGCAAGGAGCCGGGCAACGTCCGCTTCGACGTTCTGCAGAGCAGAAACGATCCCACCCGCTTCACCCTTTATGAGGTCTTTGCGGATGAGGATGCCGTCGCATTCCACAAGACAACGGCGCATTATCAGCGCTGGCGCGACACCGTTGCCGACTACATGGCAGAGCCGCGCAGTGCCGTTTCCACAACACCGCTCTGCTTTGACTGAACAGCTTTGCCCCCATCCCGTACCGATACCGATCCGTTTTTCATATCAGAAAGGAGCCTTGTCTTGTCCGATTATCAACCGTTCCTTCTTGCAAAGCCCGTATGGCCCGACGGCAAAGAAACCGAGATCCACTATACGATCGGTCTTTACACCGTGATCGAAGCATCCGGCGGCGAGGTAACCGTCCGTATTGCAACCTCCGGTGTGTACCGCTTATTTGTCAACGGTTCCTTTGTTTTCTGGGGACCTGCACGGTGCGCCCACGATTTCTTCCGTGTGGATGAGATTCCGCTGTCCCTGCCCTGCGGGGAGGCGCATATCGCCATTGAATGTGTCAACTACTATACAAACAGCTTTGAGATCATCCGTCAAAAGGGCTTTCTCACGGCGGAGGTCGCCGAGGGAGACCGTGTTCTTGCCGCAACAGGAACGGCGCACGGCTTCGATGTCATGGAGCTTGGCGAACGTATCCGCAGAATCCAGCGGTACAGCTACCAGCGTCCTGCGGCAGAGGCCTACCGTCTGACGGAGGACTATGCGGATTGGCGCATCGGACGGCCCGGCAGCAACACCTCCCCCCTCTCCTGTGTCACCGTCGGAGAAAAGACCTATGCAGAACGCAGAATCCCTCTGCACACCTTCCCGACAGTTCCCGTTGAGCGCGTTTGTGCGAGAGGAACCGTCATCTGCGGTGTAAAGCGGGAAAAAGAGTGGAGCGACCGCTCTCTTATCCGCATCGACAACTCAGGCGATCGCGGCATCGGCGGCTGTCCGCAGTCAGAGCTGGAATGGCACCTCTCAAGAGAAGCGGGAGAAATGCAGAACACCTCCTGTACGAAGCTTGACCTCCCTGCCGCGCAAAGCACGGTTCTGGAGGACGGTCAGTTTGAGATCCTCTCCATGCCGAGCGCGAAGACCGGCTTTTTCTGCGCCGATATCTGCTGTACCGGGGCAGGCTCGCTGTATCTGTTCCATGACGAGATCCTCTCCGAGAACGGAGATGTCGATCCTCTCCGCACCGAGTGCTGCAATGTCATGCGTCTTGATATGGAGAAGGGCAGCTACCGTCTCCAGAGCATCACGCCGATCAGCTTCCGCTACATGAAGCTGATTGCCGTCTCGGGTGCTTTTTCCATCTCCTCGATCGGTGTGAAGGAGCTGATCTGTCCCCAGCCCGTCACCGCTGTCTACCGCAGCACAGACCCCGTGCTTCGCACGATCTTCGATGCCGCACGCGAGACCTTCCTTCAGAACAGCTCCGATCTTTTTATGGACTGTCCGACAAGAGAACGCGCAGGCTGGCTTTGCGACAGCTTCTTTACCGCCCGTGCCGAATGGACACTGACAGGCACCAATGTCATCGAGACCAATTTCCTTGAAAACTACCTGCTTCCTCCGCGCTTTGCGGATATGCCGCACGGGATCATGCCCATGTGTTATCCCTCCGACCACAAATCCACCACAGACACCTTCATCGTTGCATGGAACATGTGGATGATCCTGGAGCTTGAGGACCTCCTCTTCCGCCGCGGCGGGGACCGCGCCTTCGTGCTTTCCTTCCGCGACAAGGTCTATGCGTTCCTTGATTTTGTCGCCCAATACGAAAACAAGGACGGACTTCTCGAAAAGCTCCCCTCCTGGGTCTTTATCGAATGGTCTAAGGCAAGCGAGCTTGTGCAGGACATCAATTACCCCACCAATATGCTCTATGCGCGTACCATGGAGGCCGTCGCACGTCTCTTTCACGATCCCGCGCTTTGGAAAAAGGGACAGGCGCTCAAGGAAACGGTCCGCTCCGTATCCTTTGACGGAACGTTCTTTGTGGACAACTCCGTGTACGACGAAAGCGGTACGGCGCATCTTACGGGTGAGCACTCGGAGACCTGTCAGTACTATGCGTTCTTCACCGGTGTCGCCACGCCCGATACCCATCCCGCGCTTTGGGAATGTCTGCTGAACGACTTCGGTCCCGACAGAGAGAAAACGGGGCTTTATCCCAAGGTCTATCCCGCCAACGCCTGCAGCGGCATCATGATCCGTCTCTGCGTTCTGGAGGAATTCGGTGAGTGGGAACGTCTGCGCACGGAATGCAAGCCGTATTATCAATACATGGCGGAAATAACCGGCACCCTTTGGGAGCATGTCGGACACGATGCAAGCTGCAATCACGGCTTTGCTTCCTGTGTTGCGCATCTCCTCTTCTGCGCTGAGGAACAAAAGGGTCTGCCGCCCCTGCCGCGTTTCCTTTGATAACAATTGACGGCATCCGATCACAGTTGATCACAAAAAAACATCGGGGTACTGCATCCGGCAGTACCCCGTGCTGTTATCTCTGAGCGGACAGCTTACCGATCAAAGACCACATCTGCGGCAGTGGTCATGGCATTCGCCGTATCCGTTATTTTGGTAACATCCGTTAGCCGCAGGCGCTGCAGAAAAGAATCAGGAGAAGAACGATGATGATCCACCAAAGGTTATCCTGGTCAAACAAATTGCAAAGGCAGCTCATAAAAAAGACCTCCGATAAAAATGATAGGATGGATGGGTGCGTGACGGCGGCGCAGAACAGCAGCTGTCTTGCCCCGTCTCTACCATTGTATGACGGACCCTCAAAAGTGACACACCCGCCTCACAAAAAAGTCCTGCGCGCACGCAAGCAGAAAAGCCCCGATCCCTTCTTTGGAATCGGAGCTTTTTTTATGATCTGTTATGCAGCGGTTCTGCCCTTACCCTTGCGGCCGACGAAAAGCAGTACAGCGGAGACAACAGCTGCCATGATCCACAGCAGCGCAGACGTACTTCCCGTCAGAGGAACATCCTCCTCGGGAATGTCGACATACTCGTCATCCTTGGGTTCATCCTTGGGTTCATCCTTGGGTTCTTCCGTAGGCTCTTCCTTAGGCTCTTCCTTGGGTTCTTCCTTGGGTTCTTCCTTGGGTTCTTCCTTGGGTTCTTCCTTAGGTTCTTCCTTAGGCTCTTCCTTGGACTCTTCCTTGGGCTCTTCCTTAGGTTCATCCTTCGGCTCTTCGGGAGTCAGCGGGACCTCAGGCTCTTCGATATCCTCCAATACCTCGTGGTAGTTGGTGATGACAAAGCCCTCTGCAAATCCGCCGGTGATG
>JAFQMO010000040.1 GCA_017414385.1 Clostridia bacterium | reverse complement strand
GTGAGCTTGCAGACGGTCTTTCCATCAATCTGAATGCCGTTCCCAAGAAGTATGACGGTCTTGACGGTACAGAGCTTGCTATCTCCGAATCTCAGGAGCGTATGGCTGTTGTTGTCGCAAAGGAGGATGTGGAAGCATTCTGCACACTCGCAAAGGAAGAGAATCTTGAGGCAACCATCGTTGCCTCCGTTACAGAGGCGCCCCGTCTGACAATGACATGGAACGGCGTAACCATCGTTGATCTCTCCAGAACCTTCCTCAACTCCAACGGTGCGGAAAAGCACATTGATATTGCTCCCGTCAGCCCCGACGCATATAAGAAGAATATCAGCGGATCCTTTGAGGAAAATTATCTCGCACTTGCCGCTGATCTCAACGTCTGCTCCAAGAGAGGTCTTTCCGAGCGGTTCGACTCTACCATCGGTGCAGGCACCGTCGTAATGCCCTTTGGCGGCAAATATCAGCTGACACCCAATCAGGCAATGGTCAACAAGATCTCCGTCGAGAAAAAGCATACCAACGCCTGCTCCTTTATGGCATGGGGCTATAACCCCGACATCGCCTCCAAGTCTCCCTATCATGCATCTTATCTCGCAGTTGTGGAAAGCGTATCCAAGCTGATCGCACAAGGTGCCGATAAAGAGGACATTTATCTGACCTTCCAGGAATACTTTGAAAAGCCCGGCCGCGATCCCAAGCGTTGGGGTAAGCCGTTCTCCGCACTGCTCGGTGCATTCCGCGCACAGATGGAGCTCGGTTACGCGGCAATCGGCGGAAAGGACTCCATGTCCGGCTCCTTTGAGCATCTGGATGTCCCGCCCACACTCGTCTCCTTCGCTGTCACCACAGGCAAAACAGACGATGTGATCACAGGCGAATTCAAGGCACCCGGCCACAAGGTCGTCAAGCTGTCTCCCGAATACGGTGAGGATTCTCTTCCCACCGCAGAATCCCTGCTCAAGCTTTACGAGCAGGTCACTGCCCTGATGCGTGCAGGTAAGGTCTGTGCTGCCTATACACCGACCTACGGCGGTATTGCAGAGGCGGTCATGAAGATGGCATTCGGTAACGGTATCGGCTTCGAATACGAATCCGATCTCTGTCCGTGTTGTGTCTTTGGCTACTCCTACGGCTCCTTCCTTCTGGAGCTGACAGATGACGAGATCCCCGAGGGCGCACGTCTGATCGGTATCACCACCGATACCGCTGAAATCACTGCAGACGGCACCAAGATCTCTCTTGAAAAGCTGCTCTCTGTCTATGAAGACAAGCTCGAGGGTGTTTATTCCTGCAACATCCGTCATGCACAGCAGGATTTTGAGATCCCTGCATTCTCCTATACTGCAAATACCCGCGTTTCACCCAAGATCGGTGCAGCAAAGCCGCGTGTTTTAATTCCCGTATTCCCCGGCACTAACTGTGAATACGATTCTGCAAAGGCATTTGCGGATGCGGGTATCGAGCCGGAGATCTTTGTCATTAACAATCTCTCCGGAGCATCGATCGCACAGTCTGTCGATGTCTTTGCAAAGAAGGTTGCATCCTCACAGATCATCTTTGTGCCCGGCGGCTTCTCCGGCGGTGACGAGCCCGACGGATCCGGTAAGTTCATTACCGCATTCTTCCGTGCACCCGCAGTCAAGGAGGCAGTCACATCCCTTCTGGAAACACGCGACGGCTTGATGGCCGGTATCTGCAACGGATTCCAGGCGCTCATTAAGCTCGGTCTCGTTCCTTACGGAAAGATCATTGACACCGATGAGAATTGTCCTACGCTGACATTCAATACCATCGGCCGCCACCAATCGCGCATCGTGCACACGCGCATTGCATCCAACAAGTCTCCCTGGCTCTCCGAATGCAATGTCGGTGATGTCGTATGTGTCCCGATTTCTCACGGCGAAGGACGCTTCCTTGCATCAGACGATGTGATCAAGTCTCTTGCGGAGAACGGACAGATCGCAACACAGTATGTCGATCTTTGCGGTAATCCCACAGCCGATATTCACTTCAATCCCAACAATTCCGCATTCGCGATCGAGGGTATTACCTCTCCCGACGGAAGAGTCTTCGGTAAAATGGGACACTCCGAGCGAATCGGTGACGGTCTGTATCGGAACGTAGAGGGCAATTTTGAAATCGGTATGTTCCGTGCTGCAGCAAAGTATTTTAAGATCTGATCTTCACGTAACCTTATTTCAAAGGAAAGGACGGCTGATATCTACAAGCCGCGGTGATATCCATGACTGATATTGAAATCGCACAATCGGTAAAGCTTACACCGATCACAGAAATCGCACAAAGCATCGGTGTCGGTCCCGACGATCTTGAACAATACGGAAAATATAAGGCAAAACTCCCGCTTTCTCTCATTGATGATTCCAAGCCCGATGGCAAGCTGATCCTCGTTACGGCGATCACCCCCACACCCGCAGGCGAAGGAAAGACGACTACAACGATCGGACTTGCTGACGCTCTTCGCCGTCTCGGCAAGCGTACTGTCGTTGCCCTCAGAGAGCCCTCTCTTGGCCCCGTTTTCGGTGTCAAGGGCGGCGCTGCCGGCGGAGGATGGGCGCAGGTCGTTCCGATGGAGGACATCAATCTGCACTTTACAGGTGACTTCCACGCCATCGGTGCAGCAAACAATCTGCTTGCCGCAATGCTCGACAACCACATTCAGCAGGGCAATGCCCTGAACATCGATGTACGCAGAATCACTTGGAAGCGCTGCGTCGATATGAATGACAGACAGCTTCGCTTCGTTGTAGACGGTCTTGGCGGAAAGTTCAACGGTACGCCTCGTGAGGACGGCTTTGATATCACCGTTGCATCCGAGATCATGGCTGTATTCTGCCTTGCGACCTCGATCTCCGATCTGAAGGCACGTCTGTCCCGTATGGTTGTTGCATATGCCTATGACGGAACCCCCGTAACAGCAGGTGATCTGAAGGCTGTCGGCGCAATGACAGCACTGCTCAAGGATGCACTCAAGCCAAATCTTGTTCAGACACTTGAAGGTACACCCGCAATCGTACACGGCGGTCCGTTCGCAAACATTGCACATGGCTGTAACTCCGTGATCGCTACAAAAATGGCGAGAAAGTTCAGTGACTATACCGTAACAGAGGCGGGCTTCGGTGCAGATCTCGGTGCGGAAAAATTCCTTGATATCAAGTGCCGCGCCGCATCGCTCAAGCCGTCTGCCGTTGTCGTTGTTGCAACGGTGCGTGCGCTCAAGATGCATGGAGGTCTTGACAAAAAATCTCTTGGAACAGAGGACCTCACCGCGCTTGAAAACGGTCTTCCCAATCTTCTGCGCCACGTTTCCAATATGAAGAATGTCTACCGTCTCCCCTGTGTCGTTGCGCTGAACCGATTCCCCACAGATACGGATGCGGAGATCGCGTGCGTTATGGCAAAGTGCAAGGAGCTCGGCGTCAATACTGTCCTGTCCACGTTATGGGCAGACGGCGGTGCCGGCGGTATTGCAATGGCAGAGGAGATCATCCGTCTTTGTGAGCAGGAGAACGATTTCTCCTATAGCTACGATCTTGATCTCTCCATTAACGAAAAGATCGAGACCATCGTCAAACGCGTTTATGGCGGTGACGGAATCACGGTGCTTCCCGCCGCGCAGAAGCAGATCGATGCCCTGATAGCGCTCGGTTACGACAAGCTTCCGATCTGTATGGCAAAGACACAGTACAGCTTCTCGGACGATCCAACCAAGCTCGGTGCTCCCGAGAACTTCACGGTCACCGTCAAGAATGTACGTGTATCCGCAGGTGCAGGCTTTGTTGTTGTCCTCACAGGCGACATCATGACCATGCCCGGACTCCCGCCCAAGCCCGCAGCAGAGGCGATCGACGTTACCGAAGACGGACAGATCGTTGGTCTGTTCTGATAAAACAAAAAAACAACCGCAAATGTCACACAGGCATTTGCGGTTATTTTCATCATTCCGTCAGCCGCGGTATGTGTAAATCGTTACACATACCGGTTTTCAAAAAGGATCAAAGCTTTCTTCCGAGATATTTATCTAATTTTTCCTTGATATCGTCCGGTATCACACGTTCCACCGGCAAGCAAGAGGCATTTGCCATACGTGCCGCAAAGGATGTAATAAAAGAAATGTCCGCCGTCAATCGGTCCATATTCAAAGATGCTGCCGTATCATACCGATCATGGATGGTCGCTGCTGCATGCGGTGCAAGCCGCGCAAATGTCACGGCAGGGACACCGCAATCCGCAAACGCAGTGGACTCGCTGGAATAGACATCAGCCTTGGCATCGATGGCAAAGCCGTACTCGCATCCCATATAGCGAATATAGTGGACCAATGCCTCCTCGCTTGTACAGCAAGCGATAAACTTGCCCATCGTGCTTCCGATCATATCGATATTGATACAGAGACCAATCTCAGCAAGCGATTGCGCAAAATCGCGGCAATAAGCCTTTGCACCGAGCAGACCGCGTTCCTCGCTTCCGCAGAACACAAAACGAAGCGTTGCCTTATGCGGATTTTGGACAAAATACGCGACCATGGAAAGCAATGCCGCTACGCCCGTCATATTGTCATACGCACCGACGGAAAGAGGCGTCGTGTCGTAGTGTGCGGTAAAAACGATCGTCTGCTCGGATGCTCCCGGAAGATCAACGACCACATTATGAGATTCGCCCTCAGACTGTGTCTGCTCAAGGGTGATCACCGCCTCTTTTCCTTCGCAGGCAGCGATCATAACAGCATCGCTTACATGAATATTGACACCTGGCATGATCTGTCCGTTTGCAACATACGAACGCAGCTCACGCTGATCGATATCGGTATCAGCAGTACGCATATCGCCGTTATAGGAAATGAAACCAACCGCACCGTTCTCCAAAAGATCGCGGTACATACGGAAACCAAGGTATCCGTCAAACAAAACGATCTTGCCGCGGCATTCCGACAGAGAAACACGGGATCTATCCCGCAGATAATAAAGCGGCGCCGCAATCTCACTGCTCCCTGCGCACAGGTACCCATTGCAGCGGATCTCCCGATCATCCACACGCAGATGCGCCGAGGTAATCTGCGCCATATCAACAGCAAATCCGACAAGCTCTGCCTTGGCACCAAGCGCTTCACAGGCTTTACGGATGTACTCCGCCGCACGCAGCTCCCCCTCGGTTCCGCTGACACGTACATATGCAGTTTGTGCAAACAATTCTTCAAAAAACTTTCGATCCATGATAATCCTCCCTGACCGTCATTTCTCCGGCACGGTATTTTCCCTTTGATTATAACGCGGATAACGTCCTTTGTCAAGGTTTTTGTTTTCTCATAGTCGGAAAAGAATGACAAGGGCGAAAAGAAAATCTATTTTTTTTGATTTAACTATTGACTTTTGACCGACGTCATGATATAATATATTCGTTGGGACACAGAGATCTTGTCCCGGATATGCAGGCATAGCTCAGTTGGTTAGAGCATCCGCTTGACGTGCGGAAGGTCTAGAGTTCGAGTCTCTCTGCCTGCACCAGAAAAAGCGGCTTGTATTGGCAAGCCGTTTTTTTATTCTGTTCTCTCACGGAAACAGCATATTACAACACGCTTTGAAAGGAGATCCTCTTTATGACACAGGAAAAAATTGATCGCATCAACGAGCTTGCGCGGAAAAAACGCACAGTTGGTTTATCAGATGAGGAGCTTGCAGAGCAAAAGGCATTGCATAAGGAATATATCGAGGGTTACCGTGCCTCCTTGCGCGGAATTTTGGACAATACCGTCATTGAACGTCCGGACGGCTCCAGAGAGGCTCTTCGCAAGGAACCTCATCAAAAAAAAGACACACAGAATACAGACAAATCATAACAAAAAAGAAAGAGGATCCGCTTCTGCCTGCACACAAGCAGCACAGTTCCTCTTTTTTATTCGGATATTACTCCAGATGGGTTCCGCATGCAGATACCACAGCAACGGTATTACCGAGATCGTCACATACGGTGATCTCAAAAAAGCAGTTTCGTTTGCCGTTTTTGATCAAACGGCTCTCCGCATACAGTACAGCTCCCTTACAACCCCCGACATAGCTGATCTGGCTGACTGCAGTTACCGTCAAGGGACGATTGTGGTTGGCTGCAACCGCAAAGGTAAAATCCGCAAGCGTAAACAACACGCCTCCCATGACTGCACCCGCAGCGTTTTTGTGGGACGGTGTGATACGCAGCGAGCACTTTGCATAATCATCTGATACCGCTTCAATCACGATCCCCGTCACCTCCGTCGCATATACATCCTGCGAAAAGCGCTCACGTGCCATCTCCAGCTCTGTTTTCTGTTCCATATTCAAGCCTCGTATTCTCTCAAAAATTCGGATCCTCCAAGCATCGGCGGGACCGTGCCTTATCTATTATATCACATTTCCCGGAATTGTCAACCGTCTTTGCATAATCATTCATCCCGCCGAAGCTTCCACGTGATTCTGTGATAAACAACAACTTTTTTCGCAAAAAAACACCTCATTTTTCAGTAAAATATGTCGTTTTTTACATTTCGGCATAATTCAAATTTATTATAAAAAAAAGCCGATTTTTTAAGATTGTCTGCGATCAACTGTGGAAAACTCTATTTTTCGAAGCCGAAGACTTGTGGATAACCCTGTTAAAACTGTTGAAAAGGTGGGGTTTTCGACCTTGGGTTATCCACAGTATCCACAGAATGGCCTGTGGATAACTCGCCTTAACACCTGTTCGCCATTGTATTTTTCGTTTTTGATACATCTCACCTCGAAAAAACGAAAGTTTTCGCAATGTGTATTTTTGTCAAAATTATACACATATTCTGAATTACGAAAATATATGCTTCTGTAAAAAAAATGATCGTCGGTCAAGCGTTCGTTTTTTGCAGGATTGTTGTTCTGCGCTTTCTGTTTTTTAAAAGCACTTTGCCGCAATTCCCGTAAATAGCTCTTATTTTTGATAAAAGTTTGACAAAAAATGCATTTTTCTATTGACAAATCCTTCAAAACATACTATAATATTTGTATTCGATATTTTAGATGAGTGTCCGTAAAAAAAACACCTTTTGTATCGGATCGATCGATTTACAGTGAATAATTATAATTATTATATAAAGGAGATTCGTTATGAACAGAGTATTTAATTTTTCTGCCGGTCCCTCCATGCTTCCCCTGCCCGTTTTGGAAAAGGCTGCATCCGAGCTTGTTTGCTACGGTGATGCAGGAATGTCCGTTATGGAGATGAGCCATCGATCTCCTGTATATGAGGCAATTATCGCAGAGGCGCAGGCAAAGCTCCGTGCCATCATGAACATTCCCGAAAACTACAAGATCCTCTTCCTGCAGGGCGGCGCATCCACACAGTTCGCATCCGTTCCGCTGAACCTTCTCAACAAATCCAAGAAGGCTGATTATATCGTTTCCGGTCAGTTCTCCAAGAAGGCATTTGACGAGGCACAGAAGTACGGTGATGTCAAGTGCATCGCTTCCTCCAAGGATAAGAATTTCACCTATATTCCCAAGATCACACGCGAGGATATCCGTGAGGATGCAGACTACGTACATATCTGCTTCAACAACACCATTTACGGCACCAAGTACAGCTATATCCCCGATACCGGTGATATCCCGCTTGTTGCAGACCTTTCTTCCTGTATCATCAGTGAGCCGATCGATGTCACCAAGTTCGGTGTGATCTATGCAGGCGCACAGAAGAACATGGCTCCCGCAGGCCTGACCGTCGTTATTGTACGTGAGGATCTGCTCGGCAATGCGCGTCCCGAGACTCCCGTCATGCTTGATTGGAAGGTCATGGCTGACAACGATTCTATGTACAACACGCCCCCCTGCTACGCAATCTACATGGCAAAGCTCGTTTATGAATGGATCGAGGAAATGGGCGGTCTTGATGCGATGAAGGCATACAACGAAAAGAAGGCTGCCATCCTTTATGATTATCTGGATTCTCAGGACTATTACGTTGCTCCCGTTGAAAAGGAATTCCGTTCTATGATGAACGTTACCTTCGTCACCGGCGACGAAGCGCTGGATAAGAAGTTTGCAAAGGAAGCAGATGCGGCAGGCATCAAGAACATCAAGGGCCACCGTTCTGTCGGCGGTATGCGTGCTTCCATCTACAACGCAATGCCCATCGAGGGTGTAGAAGCGCTTGTCAAGTTCATGGACGACTTTGCAAAGAACAATCCCAAGAATCAGTAATTCTGTGTTCGGTAAAAGATAAAAGGAGATTCTCTCATGTATAATATCAAGCTTTTCAATAAAATTGCCAAGGTCGGTATCAACCAGTTCAAGGATAATCTCTATCAGGTCGGTGAGGATGTTTCCAATCCCGATGCGATCCTCGTCCGTTCCGCTTCTCTGCACGAGGTTGCCTTCAATCCCGAGTTGAAGGCCATTGCCCGCGCAGGTGCCGGTGTCAACAACATTCCCGTTGACCGCTGTGCTGAGGAAGGTATCGTCGTATTCAACACCCCCGGCGCAAATGCAAATGCGGTTAAGGAGCTCGTTATCTGCGGTCTGATGCTCGCATCCCGTGACATTACAGAAAGCGCAGAATGGGCAAAGACACTCGTCAAGACCGACGATGCTGACGTTGCAAAGCAGGTAGAAAAGGGCAAATCCAAGTTCGCAGGCTGCGAGATCGCAGGTAAGCGCCTCGGTGTCATCGGTCTGGGTGCGATCGGTGCTCTCGTTGCAAACGCAGCACATGACCTCAATATGGAGGTTCTCGGATATGACCGCTTCATGACCATCGATGCAGCATGGAAGCTTTCCCGCAAGATCGAAAAGGCTGCCAGCATGGATGAGATCTTCGAGACCTGTGACTATATTTCCGTTCACATTCCCTCCACCCCCGAAACACGTGGTATGTTCAACAAGGAGACCATCGCAAAGATGAAGGACGGTGTACGCATCCTGAATTTCTCCCGTGCAGATCTCGCTGTCAATGAGGACATCAAGGAAGCGCTCGCAAGCGGAAAGATCGCCCGCTATGTCACAGACTTCCCCACAGAAGAAACTGTCAACGTTCCCGGCATTATTGCGCTTCCCCACCTCGGTGCGTCCACAGAGGAATCTGAGGATAACTGTGCAGTTATGGCAGTTCGTCAGCTTGCAGCGTTCCTGGAGAACGGTAATATCCGCAACAGCGTTAACTATCCCGATACAGAGCTTCCCCACACGGGCGATGCACGTATCTGTGTCTTCCACAAGAATGTTCCCGGCGTTCTGAATCATCTTACCGCAATGATCTCTGCACAGGGTATCAATGTAGAGAACATGATCAACAAGTCCAAGAAGGATTACGCATATACAATTCTTGAGATCAGCGGTCAGGTTCCTGCAGGTGTTGCGGAAACAATCTCCTCTATGGAGAATGTCATCCGTGTCAACGTTCTGAAATAAACCAATCAAACCAACACGGCACACGGATCTTTTCCGTGTGCCTTTTTTTCATAAACCTATTGCGAAAAGTACCAAAAACGAATATAATATATATATAGTTGGACTATTTTTTCGCATACGCGCAAGAAAGGATGCTTTCTCCACCGAAAGCACTGGAATATCGGCATGAATGAACGACTGCAGAAATTTTACCGTGATATCGCACAAAAGACCGTTTCGGTCATCGGACTCGGTATCTCCAATCTTCCCGTCATTGATTTTTTGCTCTCCTGCGGCGCTGACGTTGTTGCACGCGACAGAAAAGACGAGACCTCGCTCGGGGCAGAGACTGTGCAAGCCTTGAAAGATAAGGGTGTGCGTCTTCGGCTTGGAGCAGAATACCTGGACGATCTTTGCGAGGACATCATTATCAAATCCCCCGGCATCCGTCCCGATCTTGATGAGTTCAAGCAGGCAACAGCGAAAGGCTCCGCTCTCACCTCTGAAATGGAGCTGTTTCTTGCACTCTGTCCCGCAACGGTCTTTGCAGTCACCGGAAGCGACGGAAAAACGACCACGACAACCCTGATCTACAAAATGCTCGCCCGTCAGTGCGAGCGTGAGCAAAGCAGTCGGCGCGTATGGGTCGGCGGCAATATCGGACGGCCGCTCCTTCCCGAGATCGCGTCCGTTTCTGAGGAGGATTACGTTGTACTTGAGCTTTCCAGCTTTCAGCTCCAGGCGATGAAAACAGGACGGCAGATCGCACCGTGGCCATACGTTGCCTGTGTAACCAACGTTACTCCAAATCACTTGAACTGGCATACCGACATGGCCGAATATATCAACGCGAAGACACAGATCTTTCAAAATCAACCGTGCGGCGGGCGTCTCGTGCTCAATTATGACAATGAGATCACCAAAGGCATGGCCGCAGAAGCACACAGTCATATCACCTTCTTTTCATCGAATACCGTTCCCTCCGTCAGTGACGGCAATACCGCCATCTACCGCGACAACGGTCAGATCTTCTTCCTTGCAGACAAAAACGAGGAGCCGTTCCCGATCCTTACGGTCAGCGATATCCTTGTCCGCGGCGACCATAATATCGAAAACTTCATGACTGCTATCGCGGCTGTCCGCGGATATGTCGACCCCGACACGATCACGGAAACAGCAAGGACCTTTGGCGGTGTCGAACACCGTCAGGAGTTCGTTGCAGAGATCGACGGTATC